>NZ_JBEZKJ010000004.1:0-267052 GCF_040651675.1 Streptomyces sp. NPDC048415
ACATCGAGAAGAAGAACCGGGTCGGCCAGGCCCTCTTCATCTGCCGGAAGTGCGGGGTCGTTGCCCACGCCGACCGGAATGCTTCCCACAACATCCCCGCTCGCGGTGAGGCTGTGTGGATTGCGGGACGTGAGTCACGCACCCCAGCACCTTCCTAGGTGTCCGGACGGAGGAGGCCACACCACAGCCAGTGATGCCCTACCTCCAAGCCCGGCCGTTTACGACCGGGTCAAGTTGACGCCGCCGTACACGGGGCGCTCGCCTGGGGGCACGGTGTCGTACACCGCGCCGAAGATCCGACTCTCCCAGAGCCAGCGGTCGCCCCCGGGGTGGGCGGTCAGCCCGCCGTTACTCGTGCCCGTGACGAACTGCGAGCGGTATGCGCCGTCCCGGGCCAGCGCCTGAAGGATCGGGAGCCCGCGCACGAGGCGGTCGGGATGGAAGTTCAGGGTCACGCGCAGCGCGGGATCGACCGCAGGGCCCCGGGAGCGGGCGGCGACATGGTGAAGGGCCCGCTCCTGCGGTGAGCCGCCGTTGCCGAAATCCACTGGCTCTCCCCCGTGAGGCTATGTAACTTAGGCCAAAACCTAGTTGCCCTAGGTTTCGCCGACGAGCCCCAGAAGGACTCCTTCCATGAGATCACTCACTGAGCAGGACATCCGCGACTCGTTCATCAACTGCTCGAAGGGGGAGGCCAAGCGTCTCGCGATACCCCGCGACCTCGACGAACGCCCCTGGCACGACCTGGACTTCCTGGGTTGGCGAGATCCCGGAGCACCCGACCGCAGCTACCTCGTCACCGAGCGGGACGAGCGCCTGATCGGCATCACCCTGCGCTTCCCGCACTCCACACGCGGGTTGCTGCATCGCAGCATGTGCTCGCTGTGCCTGACGACCCACGCCGGCAGCGGCGTCTCGCTCATGACGGCCCGCAAGGCGGGCACGGCGGGCCGCGAGGGCAACTCGGTCGGCGTCTACATATGCGCCGACCTCGCCTGTTCCCTGTACGTACGCGGCAAGAAGGTCCCGCAGTCGGGAAACCGCTTCGAGGAGAGCCTCACGATGGAGCAGCAGATCGCCCGGACCGTGCGGAACCTGTCCGCCTTCCTGGACAAACTCGCGCTCTGAGCCACCGGCGCGCACTCCGCGGTCGGCGAGCGCGCGCGAGCCTCACTGATCGGCCGTGGCCCGGCGGGCGTGTGGCGGCGAACTCTGCAACTGCCGCGGCTGATGGTCGCGTTGCGCGTCGTGCCGGGCCAGCAGACCGAGCAGGTCCGTCACGCTCAGCCCCGCCTCGGCCGGGTGCCGGAGGATGGTTCCCGGTTCGATGCGGTAGGTGTTGGTCCGCCCCTGCCGGGTGTGCGAGAGATAGCCCTCCCGCTCGAGATCGGAAATGATCTTCTGGACCGCGCGCTCGGTGAGTCTGCAGCGCGCCGCCACGTCGCGGATACGGGTGTTGGGATCCTCGGCGATCGTGGCCAGCACCCGGGCGTGGTTGGTGAGGAACGTCCAGCCTGTATGTGTCTCCGGTACTCCGCCCATGGACACAGGATAGGGCGCGGCATTCACGTAAAACAAAGGGTGAAATAAATTTCACGTATCCCTTGACGTGTGAAGCCTTGGGCATGAGCCTGGAAGGGACACAGACAGGCGGATACCTCCGGAGCGGCTGCCATGTCGGAACACACACTTCCCATGCAGTTCGGGGGAGGGGACGCGGTCGTCTGCGCGACGCCGGACGCCACGTCGAGCGGCCGCCCGCCGACGCTGCACATCGAGACGTACCCGGCTTACGACCGCCTGCTCGTCGTGGTGTCCGGCGATCTCGACATCGACACCGACCAGATGCTGCAGCGCACCCTGAGCACCGCCCTCACCCGCTCCGTCAGCGGCCTGGATCTGGATCTGAGCGGTGTGGAGTTCTGCGACTGCTCCGGGCTCAACGTGCTGCTGCGCACGCGTCGGCGGGCCCTGGAGGAAGCCAAGACCGTCGCCATCCGCGCCGCGGGCGCCGCGGTCGGGAAACTGCTCGACCTGACGCACACACGCCCGCTGTTCGCCTGGACCGAGGAGGAGACGCTGTACGACGATGCCGAGGAGGACCTGCGCATCGAACTCGTGCAACTGCGCCGGGCCATGCAGACCCGGCCGATCATCGACCTGGCCCGCGGCGTCCTGATGGCTTCCTTCAGCCTGAGCGCCGAGGACGCCTGGAACGTATTGGTCGCGGTCTCCCAGAACACCAACACCAAGTTGCACCACGTGGCCCAGGACCTGGTGAACAGCGTCAACGGGGAAGCGCTCCCCGAGCCGCTGCAACAGCGACTCGCCGCGGCGGTGGCCCAGCACAGCACGCCGCCGACAGCAGCGTCCTCGGACACCCGGAGGTGAGCCCGGCGCCCGGCAGCCGGGCGTCAGCCGGTGCCGACGGCGAGCACGATCTTGCCCCGGTTGTCGCGCCGCTCCAGGCGCTCGTGGGCGGCCCGTGCCTCAGCCAGCGGGAACACCGTCTCGACCGGCACGCGGTAGGTGCCCGCCGCGACCCGCTCGGCCAGCTCCCGCAGGTCCGGACGGGGGTCGTAGCCGTGGATCTGCAGGTTGGTGAGCTGGAAGCCGAGGATCGAGGCGTTCTTCGGGTAGAAATCGCGGGTGTCGACGGTGCTCGTCTCCAGCGCGACATTGGCGAGCGCGACCACCCGCCCGCCGTGCGCGATCTCGCGCAGGCTGCGGGCGAAGGCACGGCCACCGACGGTGTCGAGCACGACGTCGGCGCCGCGTCCCCCGGTCAGCCGCAGCACCTCCTCGACCTCCGCGTCGTCGGGGTGCACGGACGTGTCGAGGGTGACGTGGGCGCCAAGACCGGCGGCCCAGGCGGTCTTCTCGGGTGAACCGGCGACCGCGATGACGCGTGCTCCGGCCTCGGCGGCGATCTGCACGGCCGCACTGCCGACCCCGCTCGCCGCGGCCTTCACCACCACGGTGTCGTCCTTGGTCACCTTGGCCAGGTGACGCAGGCAGTACCAGGCGGAGAGCCAGGCCACGGGCAGGGTCGCGGCCTCAGTCAAGTCCACACCGTCCGGCAGGACGGTCACCTGCCCGGCCGGCACGACGGCCAACTCGGCATAGAAACCGGGGGCGTTCACGCCGTCCACGGCCATGACCCGCTGCCCGACACCGATGCCGGTCACCCCCTCCCCCACCGCCGCGACGACTCCGGCGGCCTCGACGCCCGGGATCAGCGGCGGCCGTCCGGCTCTGTGGTAGACGCCGGCACGGATCAGCGCGTCCGCCCTGTTCACGCCCGCCGCCGCGACCCGCATCAGCACCTGACCGGGCCCCGCGACGGGGTCGGGCACCTCCACCGGCACCAGCACCTCGGGGCCGCCGAACTCATCGATCCGCACCACACGCATTCCCGTACCCGCTCTCTCGTGGACACACCGGTTCACGCGGTGCCGCAAGGCGACACCAGTTGAAGTGGTGTCACTCTGCGACACTGCATGAACTGGTGTCAAGGCGATACACTCCGGCCATGCCCGCCGCTCCCGCCCCCTCCCCCGAGCCGACGACGGCCTTCCCGTTCATCGGTGGACGCCCCTGTCTCGACTTCGTCGCCACACTCGGCAAACGACACGCCACTCCCCTCGAACGGCTCCCCGACCCCGGCGCCCTGGCCCGCTGGATCGACGAGGCGGGTCTGCGCGCGGCGGCGGACGAGGCACCGCCGCGGGTCACCAAGGGCGACCTGGCATACGCCCGCATCCTGCGCGAGGCCCTCTACCGCCTCGTACGGGCGGCGATGGCCGGGGACACCCCGGATCCGGCCGATGTCGAACGGGCCAACGAAGCGGCCGCGCGCCCCGATCTCGCTCCCCAGCTCGCCGAGCCGGACACCGGCCCCCACCCGTCCCTTCGCTGGACGGCCGCCCATCCCGGACCCGCCGCGCTGGCGACGGTGGCCCGGGACGCCGTCCTCCTGGTCGGCGGCCCGCTGGCAGCCAGGGTCAAGGAGTGCGCAGGCCCCGACTGCTCCCTGCTCTTCCTGGACGACTCTCAGGCACGCCGGCGCCGTTGGTGCTCCATGGACCGCTGCGGCAACCTCGCGAAGGTGGCCGGCTACCGGTCTCGCAGCCGCGCCGCCTCCACCCGGTGAAGGTGGATCAGGAGCGGTGCCGTTTCATGATCCGAGGCTCCCGCGCGGGATACCCCGCGGACCATCCGGCAGGCCGCACACCGAGCCCGGGGAAACCCCGCTGTGGTTTTCCCCAGACTCCCGCCGGGCCTCAGGTGGCGGTGGGCGTCCAGTGCGGGTCCCGGCCGAGGAAGGCGAGCAGCGCCGGCGACCGGCCGGCGCCGGCCGGCACCTCGCGGGCGGCGGCGAACACGCCGAAGGCGTCGCGGAGATGGTCGGCGAGCCGCTCGGCCGCGAGCCAGATGCCGTCGGCCAGCTCCTCCTCCAGTGGTGCGTCCTGGCCCGTGGCGACGGCGATGTCCCAGGCGTGCACCGCCGCGTCCATGGCGCCCGCGGCGGCTGCGAGGCGCGGCGGCAGCGGCCCCAGCGGGGTCGCCACCTCCTGTGCGTCGGCGGGCAGCCGCGCGTACATGTCCGCGACCTCCCGCAGCGCCTTCTCCAGCGCCTGCGCGTCGGCCGCCGGCGCGTCGGCGGGCTGGAAGGGGTCCGAGTCGGGCCACCCCGCACCGCTGATCGCGGCGCCGTAGGCCTGCTGATCGAGTCGCGCGTGGTTGAGGACCTGGCGTACGGTCCACTCACTGCACGGCGTCGGCACTCCCCAGGCCCCCTCCGGCACGGACGCGGCCACCTCGAGCAGGTAGCTGTGGGCGCGCGTCAGCAGTTCGATGCCCTCGACACTGCTCATCCTGGTCCCCTCCTGGTGCCTTGCGGCTGAGCTGATGAGAACAATCTAGGGTCGCTTGCGGACAGATACGGTCCTCAAGGAAGACGTTCGGTACACCTGTGGAACGGGAAAACCCCAAGGATGCAAGAGGTACGTGAGGAGTGGGCGACGTCCGTCGCCCAGTTCGTGAAGCGACGCCGGGAACCCGTGGTCGTCCAGACGCTCAGGTCGACGGCCGCCGCGACGATCGCGTACGTCATCGCCGTGCACCTCAGTCCCGAGCCCGCGCCGCTCACCGCGCCGCTGACCGCGCTGCTGGTCGTCCAGGTCACGCTGTACGCCACGATCACCACCGGCGTCCGGCGGGTGAACTCCGTGGTGGCCGGTGTCGTCATCGCCATCGGTTTCAGCAGCCTCGTCGGTCTGACCTGGTGGAGTCTTGGCCTGATCATCCTTGCGTCACTGGCCGTGGGACATCTCGTACGCGTCAGCGAGTTCGTGCCCGAGGTGGCGATCAGCGCCATGCTGGTCCTCGGCGTCACCAGGGTGGGCGACACCGCGTGGGCCCGGGTGCTGGAAACCCTGATCGGGGCGGTCGTGGGTCTTGGCGCCAACGTCGTGTTCCCGCCTCCGGTGTGGATCGGCGAGGCGGGTCAGTCCATCGAGGACATGGCGCGCCGGATGCGGCAGTTGATGCTGCGGATCGGCGAGGAGGCCGCGGGGCGCACCCCCTTCCATTTGGCGGCCGCGCGACTGCACGAGGCGCGCCGCCTCGACCACGACATCGTGGAGGTGGACGCGGCGCTGCGGCAGGCCGAGGACAGTCTGAAGCTCAACCCGCGCGTACGGGAGGGACTGCTGCACCGGGTCGTGCTGCGCACCGGCCTGGACACGCTGGAGATCTGCACCGTCGTCCTGCGCGTCCTGGCGCGCAGCCTCACCGACCTCGCCAAGGAGCGCGAACCGGAGCCGCTGTTCGATCCGCAGGCCGGAGCCGTGCTGGAGCAGCTGCTGTCCGAGGTGGCCGACGCGATCGTCAGCTTCGCCGTCCTGGTGACCACCGACGTGAGCCAGAGCGCCGCGTCGGCCGAGGAGCGGCTCAGCGCGGAACTCGGCACGGCCGCGGCCACCCGCGACAAGCTGGCCCAGCTGTTCCTCGAAGAGGTGCAGCGGGACGCCCGTCAGTGGCAACTGCACGGCGCCGTCCTGAGCGAGGTCAACCGGATCATCGACGAGCTGGACACCGAGCACCGTACCCGCCGGCTCCTGGAGGAGCTGGACCGCTGCACCCGCGAGGAACGCGAACGCCGACCGCGCCTCACCCGCCTGCGGCAACAGGTGCGCGTCCCCGCGCGGCTGCGCCGCCGGCGGAACCGTCCCGCCGCTTCTCGTCGTTCTACCTGAGGAAGTCGTTCCATCCGAGGGAGCGGCACGGCGGCGAGGAAGCGGTACGCCGTCGACAGGGCGACACGACGAGGGGCGGGCGGATGACCGAGGGCACCGTGCGGATCGACGGGAACACACTGCGGCTGCCGGGCGAGGTGCGGGTGCGGTTCATCCGGACCCTGCGGCTGCCCGAGACGGGCACCCACGCGCTGCCTCCGGGCCTCGGCGAGTTCCCGATACGCCGCGTCGAGGACTACGCGGACACGGTGCCCGCCGCATGGCGGGCACGCGGCGGTGTGATGCTGCCGGTGTATCTGCGCGAGGCGATGTGGCTGAGTTTCGGCGGCACCTCGCAACCGGCCGCCCTGCAGGTCGGCGTGGGCAAGGTGTGCGCGGTCTCCGGCAAGCCGTGGAGTTCCCGGCTCAGCAGGGATCCGCAGAACTATGTGGTGCTGCCACGCCAGCCGTGGCTCGACGGCATCAACTCCGGGAAGGGCACGGTCCGCCAGTTCGTTGCCGTGCCTCTCGGGCTGGGTGCCACGGTCGAGGGCCAGGTCACCGGCGAGGAGGTGTGGGGCGGCGTACAGCTGCAGTCCTTCCCGCTCAACGACACCGAGCTGGCCGCCTGGCGCGAGGCCGAGCGCCGCAGGGCGGAGGAACGACACGAGATGACGCTGTCGGCGGGCGGCTATGGCGCCGCGTTTCCCATGGCCGCCGCGCCTGCGGCCCCCGGGGCCGCTCCGGCAGGCGGAGGCGCGCGCAGCGCCCCGGCGATGGGTCTCGGCGTCGGCGGTTCGATGCGCCAGGAGGTCTACCGGGACGACCGGCCGCTCAGGGCCTGGACCAAGGAGCCGGCCGGACGCGTGTTCGTCCATCTCGTGACGCCTCCGGAGTGGCGCCGCATCACCGGCGAGGCACCCCCGCCCTCCCCCGTGGACCGCGCCGCCTACACCCGGGCCGGGCTCCCCTGGTTCGACTACTACGACCAGGACGCCACGGATCTGACCCCCACGGACACGCTGGGCTCGGTGCGACCGGTCGGCGACTGGCTGGGCGACGACCACGAGCCCTGGCAGCAGCCCGCACCCGGCCAGGTGAAACCGCTCGGGGACGCGCCCGGCAAGCCGGTCGAGGACGGTGACTGGTAAGCGCGGAAGAGGCGTTGCACGAGGTGCAACGCGCGTTGCCGGTCTTGCGTTTCGCGGGTGCCGCACGCCAAGGTGGCTGTCACGGCTGAGGCAACCGACACCCGAGGTGCAGGCATGAGCAGTGGGGCGAAACCGGCGCGAGGCTCGGGCGGCGGCTGGACCAGGCGCCGCTTCGTCGGCGCGCTGGCGGGAGCCGCCGCGGTGACCGCGGTCCCGGCACCGGCCGCCCCGACGGCTGACCCCGCGGCACCCGCGCCGGCGCCTGCGGGTGACCCCGCGGCACCCGCGCCGGCGTCTGCGGGGCCCTCCCCGTCCCCGGCGCACCGCTCGGGCCCCCGCCCGCTGTACCTCGGTACCTACACCTCGGTCGAGGGCGGCGGCACGGGGATCGGCCTCGCCACGTACGACCCCACGACGGGCCGCATCACCGCTGCGGGCACCGTCACGGGCGTCGGTGACCCGTCGTATCTCGCGGCGCATCCCGACGGCCGCACGCTGTACGCCGTCAATGAGCGGGACGAGGGTGGGGTGACGGCCGTACGACTCCAGAAGAACAAGGTGCTCGGCACGCGCGGCACCGGGGGCGCGGGCCCCTGCCATCTGTCCGTGCACCCGGGCGGGCGCTGGCTGCTGAGCGCGAACTACGGCTCGGGCAGCGTCGCGGTGCATCCCATCGACGCCTCGGGCGCGCTCGGCGAGCGCACCGATCTGGTCACGCACTCCAGTCCGGCGCCCGGCCCGGGTCAACAGGGCCCGCACGCACACCAGTTCCTCACCAGCCCCGACGGCGGCCATGTACTCGCCGTCGATCTGGGCACCGACACCGTCTACACCTACCGCCTCGACCAGTCCCAGGGCACGCTCACCGAGGTGTCCCAGGCGCATACGCGGCCGGGCGCGGGCCCCCGCCATCTCACGTTCCATCCCGGCGGGCGTTTCGCCTATCTCGCCAACGAGGTCGACAACAGCGCGGTGGTCTGCGGCTACGACCCGGCCACCGGGCGGCTCACTCCGGGCGATCCGCAGTCCACGGGCACGGGTGCGGGGACGAGTTACCCGGCGCAGTTCCTGGTGACGTCGAACGGGTCGTACGCCTATCTCGCCAACCGCGGCCACAACAGTCTGACGCGCTACGCGATCGAGGCGGACGGCGCCCGGCTGAAGTTGCTGGACACGGTGCCGGTGGCCGGTGACTTCCCACGCCAGATCGCGTTCTCACCGGACGGGCGACTGCTGTTCGCGGCGAATCAGAAGTCGAGCACCGTCAGCGTCTTCCACATCGACGGCGAAAGCGGCGAACTCCGGCTCGCGGGCGAGCCGTTCGCCTCACCGGTCGCCGTCTGTGCGCTGCCGCTGTAGCGACCGTGGGCAGGCGGCGGTGCTCGCCTGCGTGAGCAGCATGTGCATGCGTTCCGTGAGCGCGGCGACATCGTCGGCGGGTGCGTGGAAGGGCAGGCGTACGTCACCGTCGCCGCGTGCCCGCTCGATGCGGAGTGTGAGTCCGTGGCGGTCGACGGCGAGCGGCTGGACGCGCACCGCGCCGTGCAGGCTGTCCGGTTCGACGAAGCGGGTGAGCCGCTCGACCGCGTCCGGGTGGGCATCGGCGAGATGGGCGAGCAGCTGGGCCTCGGCGGTGGCGAGCGGATCGGGCCCGGCGTCGGCGAACTCGTCGAGCTCGACCACGACAGCCCCGGAGGGCCGGCGCAGCACCACGCGCGTCGGCCGGAACGCCAGGTGCCCGTCCCCGGGGACGAACCAGCCGGCGAGCCACAGCCGGGCGCGGATACGGTTGCGCAGGGGAACGGGCGCGACATCGGCGAACTCGAGGATGGCGGACGGCTCGCCGCGCGGGGCGCAGACCGCGGCCGCGAGCAGCGCGCTGTCCTCCGGCACGTGCAGGAGCACCCGGCCGTCCGCGGCGACGGTGTGCGCGCCGACGAACTCCTCCCGGCCGCCCTCCGCGGCCACCGCGCAGGACCATGCCGTGGCGAGCACCGAGCGGGCGTGCTCCGCCGCGGCGGGCGCGGCCGTCCAGGTGTGACGGTCACCCATCAGCTTCCTCCTTAGGTAAGGCTTGCCTAACCTATCGAAGATCCGGCTGTACGCCAACCACGCCTCGCCCATCTATGAGGACCCTGTCGGCCTCCGCGCACCCCGTTCAGGGCGTGATCGCGCCCAACAGCGCCCGCGCGCACAGATCACGCACCTGCTCACGGCTCAGTTCCGCGCCCCTGAGCCACTCCAGACACACGGCCGTGGTGAAGGCCAGCCATCCGCGGACGGCGATCCGGAGTTCCGGGCGGCCCTCGGGCGCCCACCCGAGCTCGGGATCCGCCGCGAGCGCCTCGAGGATCTGCCCTTCCTGCGCCGCGAGCGCCTGCCGGTAGACCTTGCGTACGGCCTGGTCGCCCGCCGCGTCGGCGCGATGGAAGGCGCGGAAGCCGTGCGCGTGCTCCTCGACGTAGCCGAGGAAGGTGTCGAGGCCCGCACCGAGCTGCTCACGCACCGGAATGCCGGGCACCGCCGCGGTCATCCGCAGCATCCGCTTGCTCTCGCGCTCGACGACGGCCGCGAAGAAGTCCCGCTTCGTCGGGAAGTAGTGGTACAGCAGCCCGCGCGAGACTCCGGCGATCTCGGCGACCCGCTCGATCCACACGTCGTCGTACGGACTCTCCGAGAACAGGCAGGCTCCGACGGACAGGAGCTGCTCCCTGCGCTCTTCCGTGCTGAGCCGCCGACGCGCGCGTTCCTCCTGCTTCCCGGCCATGCCCGCACTTTACTTGACGCCGGTTCAACAGCGGGACCAGACTGAACCCCGTTATTGAACCCGCGTACAACAGAGTCAATCCGGCCCGAATACAAGGGAGATGGCGCCATGGCGGAGACGACGGAGGCCGCGCTGCCCAAGGGGTTCCGCAGCGCGGAACTGGGCTGGCCCGAGCTGCGGCGCATCCCGCATCCGCCGCGCCGGGTCCCGCTGATCGGTGATGTGCTCGGGGCGAGCGTCCGTTCGCCCGTGCAGGACTCGATGCGCTTCGGGCACCGGCTCGGGCCGGTCTTCCGGCGCAAGGCCTTCGGCAAGGAGATCGTCTTCGTCTGGGGCGCCGACCTCGCGGCCGAGCTGGCGGACGAGTCGCGGTTCGCCAAGCACGTCGGCCTTGGGGTCGCCAATCTCCGGCCGGTGGCCGGGGACGGACTGTTCACGGCGTACAACCACGAGCCCAACTGGCAGCTGGCGCACGACGTCCTGGCCCCCGGCTTCAGCCGCGAGGCCATGGCGGGCTACCACCCGATGATGCTGGCCGTGACCGCGCGCCTGACGGACCGCTGGGACCGGGAGCAGGCGGCGGGGCGCGCCGTGGACGTGCCCGGTGACATGACGAAACTGACCCTGGAGACGATCGCCAGGACCGGCTTCGGCCATGACTTCGACTCCTTCGAGCGCGCCCGTCCGCATCCCTTCGTGAGCGCGATGGTGGGGACACTGACCTACGCCCAGCGCCTCAACATCGTCCCCGCGCCGCTGGCTCCGCTGCTGCTGCGCGGTGCGTCCCGCCGCAACGCGGCCGACATGGCGTATCTCAACCGCACGGTCGACGCGGTGGTGGCCACCCGCCAGTCCGCGAGCGGGGAAGGGGACCTGCTCGATCGCATGCTGGAGACCGTCCACCCGGACACCGGGGAGCGGCTGGCGCCGGAGAACATCCGCCGCCAGGTCATCACCTTCCTGATCGCCGGCCACGAGACCACGTCCGGCGCGCTGTCCTTCGCCCTGCACTACCTCTCCCGGCACCCGGACGTCGCCGCCCGCGCCCGGGCCGAGATCGACCGCGTCTGGGGCGACACCGACCGGCCCGGCTACGACCAGGTCGCCAAGCTGCGCTACGTGCGCCGGGTCCTCGACGAGTCGCTGCGCCTGTGGCCGACGGCGCCGGCCTTCGCCCGCGAGGCACGCCAGGACACCGTCCTGGGCGGCGTCCACCCGATGCGGCAGGGAGCGTGGGCGCTGGTCCTGACGTCGATGCTGCACCGGGACCCGGACGTCTGGGGCGCCGACGCCGAGAGGTTCGACCCGGACCGTTTCGACGCGAAGGCGGTACGTGCCCGGCCCGCGCACACCTTCAAGCCGTTCGGCACCGGGGCGCGGGCCTGCATCGGCCGCCAGTTCGCGCTGCACGAGGCGACGCTGGTCCTCGGGCTGCTGCTGCGGCGCTACGAGTTGCGGCCCGAACCGGCGTACCGGCTGCGCGTCGCCGAGCGGCTGACGTTGATACCGGAGGGCCTGCGCCTGCACCTCGAACGCCGCGCACCCACACCGGACTCAGCGCTGGTCCACCCAGCGGCCCGGACGGGTGACTGACTCCGGAAGCCTGGTGCCGGCGCTGCCGCGGGCAGCGTTCAGCTGGGGCTGAGTCAGGAAGAACGCGCCGGTCAGATCGGCATCCGTAAGGTCGGTGTCCCGCAGGTCGGCGCCGATCAGGTCAGCGCCGCGCAGATCGGCGCCGGTCAGGTCGGCGGCGATCAGGTACGCGCCACGCAGGCTGGCGCCCCGCAGGTCGGCTCCCTTGAGCCGGGCGCCCATCAGGTCGGCGCCCCGGCGGTCCTTCTTCTTTCCCCGGCCTGCTCCCGCCCGTACGAGCTCGCTGGTCTGCAACAACAGCACATTGATCTCCTGGCGATGCGCGTCCACGTCCAACTCGCCCAGTTCTTCCGGGGTTTGGCGGGTGAGCCGCTCCGTCTTGTCGAGTGCGCGGCGGACGTCGGCGTGCACCGGGCGGGCCGCCGGGAGCGTCAGCGCCTCGTTCAGATACCAGAGCAGCTCGTGGAGCCGGCGTACGACCGGGAACACGTCGAACATCTGCCGGGCGCGCTCCCGCGACCCCGAGTGCCAGTCCTGGCCGCCGAAGGTGACCTGGGAGACCTTCTGGCCGGCGCCGAAGCAGTCGTACACGGTGCAGCCGGTGAAGCCCTTCTGGCGCAGCTGGGTGTGGATTGCGCAGCGGGAGTCCGCCTCGAGGTTCGGGCAGGGCTTTCCGGCAGCCTTGTCGATCGCGAAGTCCGTCGAGCGGGTGAAGGGCAGTGCGACGCAGCACAGCCCGAAGCACTGACCGCAGTCCGCCCGCAGCTCGGAGCGCCGGTCCTGGGCTGTTCCGCTGTCTTCTCGCATGGCCCCCAGCCTACTGAGCCGGTGCCCTGCCCTGAACCATCATCGAACCGGTCGGTACCATCTCATCCATGCCCGTACCGAAGGGGACGTCCCTCGACCCGGACCGCACCCGCGCGACACTCCTGGCATCGGCGACCGAGATCCTCTACGAGCGCGGACTCGACGGAGTCGGCGTGGCCGAGCTGTGCCGCGCGGTCGGCGCGTCGAAGGAGACGCTCTATCGCCACTTCGGCTCCAAGGACGGACTTGTCGAAGCGGTGCTCGGCGCCCGCAGTGACCGAGTCGTGCACTGGCTGACCGCCGCGGTCGACTCCGCGGGCCCTGATCCGGCGGCCCAACTCACCGCACTCTTCGACGCGTTGGGCGACTGGTACCGGGAACCCCGTTTCCGTGGCTGCGCGATCCTCAACGCCGCCACCCAGCGGCATGCCCCACCGGCCCGTACGGTGGCCGACCGCCATCTCGGCCGCTACCGGGAGCTGCTGACGGGTATCGCCCAGCGCGCCGGCGCGCCCGAACCGGCCCGCCTCGGCCGGCAGTTGCTGATCCTCCTCGAAGGCGCCACGGTCGTCGCCGACCACCACGACCCGGAGAGCCACGCCGCCGAGGACGCCAAACACGCGGCACTCGCCCTTCTCGACCGATCGGTCCGGAGGTGACGACGGACATCCACGGCTTCACCACACCCGGTTTCGAAGCAGCGGCGGAGGTCTTCGCCCGCAACTTCACGGAGCACGAGGAGACGGGCGCCGCGTTCGCCGCGGACCGGGACGGGGAACGCGTCGTGGGCCTGTGGGCGGTACGGCCGACCCGCACAGCGGCACACCCTGGCGCGCCGGCACAAATGATCAAGAATTGCCAACAAAACCGCAGGCACCTGAAGATCTACAGCCTCAGCCGGCTCGGGGTTCCCACAGGTCACAGCAGTGTTGGCGTTCCCGGCCGTCGTCGCAGGCGGGACTACGATCCGGCCATTGCCTCCATAGATCGCGGCATCGCTCCCAATCACCGCACCGCACCGATCTCCGGGCCTACCTGGCTGATCATCCCGGCGCGACCATGGACGAGATCGCCGCCGCCATCTTCCCCGGCAAGATCACCGGCCCGTCCCGGGTGACGGTGATCCTCGGGGTCCTGCGCGGCCAGTGCCATGCGCGGTCCGAGGACGGCCGGTGGTACCCGGCGGGCTGACCAAGATCTCCTCGGAGATCAATTGACCAACTGGTCCTGAATCGCGGCGGGTTGGGAGAGCGCGCCATGGAGAACTCTCGTCCGACCTCGCGCGAGGTTTCTCAACCGTCCGGACGGCTGGCGGGCGTTGGCCCTGGATTCCCCCCGAATCGCGGCGTCCTGGCGCCTCTGGGGGCCGTTCGGGGTCCCGGATGGCCCAGGGTTACCGGCGCGGGGGTCTGCGGCCCGCAGATGGCCGCAGGGCCACGGCGCTCTTGGTCACGAGTTCTCGCGCGAGAACTCGTGAGACACCCGTGCGAGATTCTCCGTCACGACCGGCTGTGAGCGCGGCGTTCCAAATTGTTGAGGTGTGTCAGTGCCACATGAACCCAAGCCCTGCCATCCTCAGCAGCCTCTCGCTGCATCCGAAGATCCCATGAAGCTACGACCAGATCGGCATCTGTATCCAGCCACTGCTCCTGAGTAATCGACTCGATCTTGCTGATAGGGGCTCCACCAGGCGGCGCAGAAGACCTGGCAGCCTCCCAGGCCAACGCGGCAGTCAGCAGCACGTTCCCCAACCAGTCATCCCGGCGCCTCGAAAGATCCATTAGCGTCTGATACACGTCGCCACGATCGTCCGCTGCGAACCAGTCCTTTGGCCGTCCTTCCTCGACGATCTGATCAAACAGATGGCGGACACGCTTGAGCTGCTCTCTCAACTCATCCGAGTCGGGCCCTAGCGCAAGTCGGTGACGGCGAGTCTGCCGCTTGTCGACCAGCGTCCAGACGGCCGCGACGGCCGCGAACCATCCCGGGCAGAAACTTGAGCCAGTCGGCAGCAGTCACGACCGGGATTGTGGTGGCCCCTCGATCTCCTGGGGAGCCGATCCGCGAAAATGGTGACTGTGGGACCGGAGGTACTCGCCGGCTCGGGCTGGATCGTCCGTTAGGCGACGTTGAGCGTCCGGCGCGCACGGCTGATCAGGTTGTGGGCGTCGGCGCCGAACACCGCCGACTCGCGCAGGGTCTTCCAGACTTTGAGGTGTGTCGCGACGCTGTCCGCGTCGTCGAGCCAAAGCTCAGCGTGCCAGTTCTCGACGACGACCTGTTGTTCGTCGTAGATCCAGAAGCCACCGCCGGGCGGGATCTTCAGGGACGCACCGACCGGCACGATCCCGAGTTCGACCGTGTCCAGGCCGATCATGCCGGAGAGGCGGTCGAGCTGTGCGGCGAGCACCGAGGGCGGGCAGATGAGCGCGCTCAGGACCGGCTCCCACAGAAGGATGTGGTACTTCCGGCCCGCGCTGTACAGGCCCTCCTGACGCTTCATACGCGAGCGCACGGCCTCCTCGATGTCCCGGACGGAGCCGTGCAGCTCGGTGAATCTGCTGAGAATCGCTCTCGCATAATCGGGCGTCTGGAGCACGCCGACGATCCACGACGACTCCCACGCTTGGAGCACCGCCGCCCGCGCCTGTGCCTCGTTGTGCGCGTCCTGGACGGCCTTGTGACCGGCGGCGAGCTGGCGCCGCCAGGAGCGGATGTGGGACTCAAGTCCCCGGAGGCGGGCTAGGAGTTCCCCGTCCGCCTCCGGCTGGCCGGTGGCCTCCGCCCACGCCCTCAGCTCGTCGGCCGTGGCCGTCTGCTTGCCGTTCTCCAACTTGCTGATCTTCGACTGGGGCCAGCCCAGCCGCCGGGCGAGGACCGTGCCGGTGAGCCGACCGCCGGGGGCGGACTCGCGCAGCTCGCGGAGACGCTCACCGAGCGCCGCGCGTGCCTGCTGGAAGTCGGTGCTCACCGGTCCTGATCACTACTCCTTGGCGTCCATGTCGGCCGCGAACTCCTCGTACGGGACAGCGTGGTGCATGGCCGCGTCCCGGACCATGGAGTACCTGACCACCTCGGCCGGTTCGGTGATCAGCTCGACGTCGACCAGCTCGTCGTCGTCGGTGAAGTTGAGGAGCGCCACCAGCCGGGAGTCAAAGATCCAGAAGTCCTTGGCGGGCAGGCTCAGGCGATCGGCCTCGGCGCGCGAGAGGTTGCGGATGTCCTCGCCCAGCGCGGTGTTCTTCTCGGCGTACGCGAGCAGGTAGCGCTGTCCCTGAGTGGCGGGCTCGTCGACGATGCGCACTCGGCCGACTCGCGCGCCGCCAGCGGCCTTCTCACGGATCGTCACGGACCACGGGGTGCTCAGGTCCCAGGTCGGCGCCTCGCCCCGGACGAACTGCGCCCATGTGTCGGTCGCCTCGTCGGAGGCGTACCGGCGCCGGGTCTCCAGGCGCCAGGCGGAGTGCTCGAACCGCTCGAAGAGCTGTCCGAACGCGTCCAGGTCGATGATCCTCGCGTCGCGCGTCACGTCCTTCGGCCCCCAGTCCACGAGCAGTTCGCGAGGTACGACGATCGGCACCTCTCCCTCTCCGAGGTGCCGGAGCTGTGCGATGTCCTCCTGATCGGTGAGTGGCGGACCGTGAACGATGATCTCGCCACTGTCCAAGTCCTCGTGCACGGACGGGCAGCCGCCCTCGCCGCTGCCGGTTCCGTTGAAGCGCAATCGCCTCATGATCGGTGCCCCTCTCGTAAGGGTTTTGGATCAGCCTTCCGTCTCCGCTTGCTCGTCGGCTACGGCTCGCCCCCGGTCAGATGAGAAAGCCTGTGCATAAGCCATTCCTACCCGCGAATATCCGTGAATATCCACTGGCCCTCTCAACCAGCCCCCGATGACCCTGAGTTCATGGTCACAGCGCAGCAAGAACCGGACACGACGGATGTCACAGCGGCCGTGGAGGCTCTGCGGGAAGCACTGACGGCGGCGAAGATCGTGCTGCCGTCACTGGGGGTGGACCAGGCGTCGCCCTCACTGAACCTGATCAACCTAGGGCGGGTGCGCGCCGACGTCGCGCTGAGGCTCGCCGACACCATCCGGCGGGGGTGCGCATGAACGGATATACGCCGGAGATCGGCGACCTCGTATTCGACGAGGCGACGCGCAAGGTCGGCCAGGTGATGGACCGCGTCGGCCCGCACTGGCAGCTCAAGCCGCCGGGCGGCGGGCGCGAATGGGACGCTCATGGCCCGCTGCGCCCCGCCACACCGATGGAGAAGCTCTCGTGCGGCGTGGCGCTGGCCAACGCGCGGAGCCGGGGTGAGTGGCCGTGAGCGCGTCGACCGCGACCGGCGACGTGACGCTATCGGCAGAGTGCACGTTGGCGAAGCGTCGCGGATACGGAGACCTGCACGCCGAGTGCAGGCAGACCAAGGACGTGCCGCTGCCGCACTCTAACGGCGTCCTTCTGGTGCACCGCTGCCGCTGCGGGTGCCACCGCCCTGGCGGTGCGTCATGAGCGTGACGCTGCACGTATGCAGGGCGTGTGACGGCCTGATCACCGACTCCGAGGACGCCGTGCCGGTCGCCCATGATCTCGGAAACTCGGGACCCGGCTGGACGGTGTGGGCGCACCGCGAGCACGTCGATGATGTCGAGCTGATCGACCCGGACTTGCTCCGGATCGTGTGCCGCATCTGGGCTGCCGGATCATGACCCGCTGGCGCGGCGCCCGGTCGGCGTCTCCCCCCGTCCCGACCGGGCGCCGCCCCAACAGCCGGGCGCCCCACCGGAGATGTGTCCCGGTGGGGCGCTTGTCGTGTACGGACGGCTACTTGATCGGCTCGATCTTCACGGAGTCGGGATTGAAGTAGTGCGATCCCAGCTTCCAGCCAGCCGGGCGGCCCTGCTCGGCGGGCAGGATCGTCACCGTGACCAGAGCAGCGACGAGATTCCGGCGCTGGTCCAGCGGGTACGTCTCGCGCCACCAGCTGAGCCTCGTCCGGCTCCTCGACGTAGCGCCACAGCAGCTCGGTCCGGTCGAGCTCATCGAGCGGGCTGGACGTGGCAGCCGCCGCCATGACCGCGTCGGCGATCTCCTTGTCGACGGCCGCGATCCTCTCCTTGATGCGCCGGGCCGCCGTCTTGTACTCCACCGGGTCCGCGTCGTCATCGTCCAAGAACGTCTCGGCCAAGTCCTTGAGCCGGGCTGAGAGGGCGGCATGCTTCGCTGCCAGAGCCTTCGTGTCCGGCACGACGGCGGGCGCCGGTTCCGCGACCGGGGCGTCACTGCACAGCCGGGCGATGACCGTACGTTCCACGAGATCATCAACGGCGGTGACGTTCCGCGACACATGTCCCTCGTCGGCGCACGTGTACACGGAGCCGTTGCGCTCGCGGCCCCGCCCGCGCGTGGTCACCAGGGCAGGGCACAGGCCGCACTTGTACAGGCTGCCGCCCAGGTACTTGCGGGCCGGGCCGGGCGATGTTCGGCGTTTCGAGTTCTTCAGGACGACTTCGCAGATCAGCCATGTCTCCTCGTCCACGAGCGCGGGCCACGCGCCCTTGCCGATGATCTCTCCGTCGACCTCCATGAGCCCGGCGTTCCGGGGCCTGCGCAGCAGCTTGAGGAAGGTCGTCGGCGTCCACTCGCCTGGCATGGGCTCCGTGCGGGTGCCGTCCTCGTTCCGCTTTCGGCGGGCCGGGGTCTTCACGCCAGCCGCATGCCACTTCCGCAGCTCGGAACGGTTCGACGCTCCGTCAGCGACCGTGCGCGTGGCCTGCTCCAGGTGCCACGCCTCGGAGCCGGGGGCGTTGACCGGCTTGGCCGGGCAGCCGTTCAGGCACGCGACCGTGACAGCCTTGATCGGGCAGGGCGCTTCATCGTCGTGCGTGTGGTGCTCCCCGTGATCCTCACGCACGACCGTGATCACAAAGCCCTCAGTGGCACTGCACTCGGGGCAGACCAGGGAGCGCGGCGTCTTGCCGTCGACCTCGAAGCCGAACGGACGGCCGCCGCCCCGGTACGTGCCGTCGCGGACGTTGTCCTTCTTGGCGTCGGCCACGCGCTCGCCGATCTCCTCCGACTCTTCCTGCGCGTCGATCGCCTTGCGCCGGGCGATGCCGGGTCCCTCGGCGGTGTTCATGTTGATCGGGCCACCCTTGGTGAACTCGACGGCGATGTCCCGTTCCTGGATCAGGTCCAAGAGCTCGAAGGCATGGAGATAGTTGCGGTTCAGCCGCTTGTCGGACACGGCGAGGATCGCGTCCGCGCTGCCCTTCCGCAGCAAGGTCAGCGTCCGGTCGTAGCCGGGGCGGTTCTTGCTGCCGGTGCCGGTGATGTCGTTGTCGGTCAGCACGGTGACGATCTGCCAGCCACGCTGGGCGGCGAGCTTCCGGCAGGCTGCTTCCTGGCGTTCGACCCCGTACTCGCGGCCTTCACGGTCCTCGCTGATCCGGCAGTAGATGTTCGCTTGTCGCGGTCGCTTATTGATCACCGGGTGCACCCCTTTCGGGCTCCCTTCCAGGGTGCGCCTAGAGGGGGTGCAAACGCATACCCGACGACACCGGTGAACTCCCGCCCGGCGGACGGGTGGTGGACCCGCGGCGTACGGCCGCCGCATGAGGGCGATGTCCGTACGTGCCTCTGGAGGTTTGCGGACACACGGGGTATCGAGGCGGCCATGGACGACACACTGCTCCCGGGCCTCCCTGTCCCTCCCCCGTTGGGCGCGAGCGCGCTGCCGCCAGGGACGTACGACGGCTCACTGGTCCTGGTCACCGGCGGCGGCACCGGGCTCGGAAAGGCCATCGCGGCGGAGTTCGCCCGGCTGGGCGCCGATCTGGTGATCCTCAGTCGCGGGGCGGAACATCTGCGCTGCGCGCAAGAGGAGTTGGAGAATCTCGGCACGCGGGTGACGACCGCCGTGTGCGACGTACGGGATCCGGAGCGCATCGCCGAGGTGTTCGACGCGTGCGCACTGCCTGACGTACTCGTCAACAACGCCGCCGCCAACTTCCCTGTACCGACCGAGGACATGTCCCCGAACGCCTGGCGCACGATCGTCGACATCACCCTGACCGGCACATTTCTGATGACCCGCGAGTTCGGACGGAGGCACCTGGCCGCGGGCACCCCCGGTTCGATCATCGACGTCGGCGCGTCGTACGCGTGGACGGGCGGCCCTGGTTTCGCGCACAGCGCGGCGGCCAAGGCGGGCGTGCGCAACCTCGTCCGGACGCTGGCCGTGGAGTGGGGCCCGTACGGGATTCAGGTCAACGCGCTGGTACCCGGTCTGATGCCGCACGAGGACATGACGGAAGACATCCGCGGCCGGCTGGACCTCGCCGACGCGCACGACACGCGCCAGCCCGCCCTCAGGGTCGGCGCGCCGCGCGAACTCGGCTGGGCCGCCACCTTCCTGGCCTCCCCCTACGCCCGTTTCATCACCGGCCACACCCTGGTGGTGGACGGCGCGAACTGGCAGCGCAGGGAGCTGGTCAGTCCGCGGGTGGTGCCGGTGCGGGACCAGTTGGGGCGGGGGCCCTTCGCGGGCTGACCGTCACTCCCCCAGCTCACCGAGGTCGAGGCGCGCGAGCCGCTGGGGGTCGGCCAGGATGTGCACGGCGACGATCTTCCCGTCGGCGACGGTGGCGCCCATGACCGACATCGGCCGGCCTTCGGGCATCGCGACGACGCCGACCTCGCCGTTGACGAGGACGAGCCGCGAGGCCGCGGCGAAGCGCGCGAACGCCAACGCCTGCTGAGCGACCGCCACCGCGCCACGGACCACCTTGGAGGCCGCCGCGCCGCCGACGAGCGGACCCGAGTCGGCGCGCAGCACCACGTCGGGGTGCAGGACCGAGACGAGGGCCTCGAAGTCTCCGCCGCGTGCGGCCGCGAGGAAGGCGTCGAGGACCTGCTTCTGGCGGGCGAGATCGCGCTCGGGCTCCGGAGCGGATGCCCGCACCCGGCGGCGGGCACGGCTGGCGATCTGGCGGGTGGCGGCCGAGGAGCGACCCACGATGGGCGCGATGTCGTCGAAGGGCACCGCGAACATGTCGTGCAGGACGAACGCGAGCCGTTCGGCGGGCTCCAGTGTTTCCAGGACCACGAGGAGGGCGAGAGCCACCGAGTCGGCCAGCAGCGCCTCCCGCTCGGGGTCGTCGACCGGCTCCAGGGAACGCAGGACCGGATCCGGGACGAAGGGGTCCATGGGCTCTTCCCGGCGCGAGCCGCGGGAGCGCAGCATGTCCAGGCACACCCGGCCGACCACGGTGGTCAGCCAGGCCCCGAGATTACTGATCTCGTCGGCTTCGGTGCGGCTGAGTTTGAGCCAGGCCTCCTGGACGGCGTCATCCGCGTCGCTGAAGGAGCCCAGCATCCGGTAGGCCACCGCCCTCAGGTGGCCGCGGTGGCCTTCGAACCGGTCCGCGAGGAGTTCACTGCTGTCGTGCATCGGTCCCCCGTACATCCGTCGTGCAGAACGGTGACCGATCCAAGCATGCCGTTCACTTCCCCTCGAAGCGGGGCGGGCGGCGGGCGCTCTTCGCCTCGTACCCCTCGCGTATGTCGTCCGAGGTCAGGGTGAGGGCCGCCGACATGGCCGTACGGTCGAGGGCGGCGGTGAGCCCGGCGTCCGCGTACGCGTCGATGTCGTGCTTGATGCCCTGTACGGCAAGGGGTGCGTTCGCCGCGATCTCGGCGGCGACGGCGTGGGCGGTCTGATCCAACTCCTCGGGTGCGGCGAGGAGTTGGACCAGACGGAGGCGTTCGGCCGTGGCCGCGTCGAGTCGGCGTCCGGTCAGCGCGAGGAGTTTCGCCCAGCCGGCGCCCGCCTCGCGCGCGATGCGCAGATCGCCGCCCGCGTCGACCGCGACGCCGAGCTGCGCCTCCGGCAGCGCGAACACCGCGTCGTGGGCCGCGATCCTGACGTCCGCCATCAGGGCCAGCTCGAATCCGAAGCCGAGGCAGTAGCCCCCTACGGCCGCGACGACGGGCTGCGGCAGCCGTGCGAAGGCCGCGAAGCGTTCGTGGGCCCAGCGGATCCCTTCGTAGTAGGCGCGTGCGCGCTCCGCACCCGTGCGGCCGGTGATCGCGCCGCCCGGTGCCGTGACGTCGATCCCCGCGCAGAAGGCGCGTCCCTCGGCCCGCAGCAGGACCACCCGGATCGACTCCTCGAAGCGGATCCGGTCGGCGAACAGGCCGAGTTGACGCGTGGATTCCCAGCTCCACGCATTGAGTTTCGCCGGGCGGCAGAGGGTGAGGACGCCGATGCCGTCCGCCACGTCGAGGCGCAGTCGCTCCTCGCCCTCCGGGATGTCCGTACGCGTGGTGTCGATCACCGCACCTCCCAGTTTTCTGACAGCTCGTCAGAATCCTAGGGGTGACTTCAGACCTCGTCGCGTGTCAGGGCGATCAACCGGTCCAGGACACGCGGCCCGCCGGCCCGTACGCCGTCGTGCTCGAACTCGTCCGTCACCCAGGTGCGCAGGCCTCGGACGGCGCGGGCGGTGCGCAGGGAGTGCTCGGCATCGACGTACATGTCGTCGTGGTAGACCGCAGCGGCGACCGGCACCTCGTTGGCGGCGAGGCGGGCGGGGTCGTACAGCGGCTGCCAGTCGGTGCGGGCGGCCAGCTCCTCGGCGGTCTCGCGCAGCGGGCGCAGCGCCGGGTCGGTCTCGAACGTCCAGGGGTGCACCGACTCACCGGTGAACAGCAGCGCTCCGTCGTCCGCGAGGCTCTTGGCCGCGTCGAACTGCGGGAACTCGGCGCGCACCCGCTCGGCGGACCATGCGGTGGGACGGCCGCCCTGGGCGTAGCAGGCTTCGTGGACGAGTGCGTACAGCGGATGTCCGGCGTATGAGAGAAGGCTCTGGACGTCCTCCTGGAAGGCGTCGGAGAGGGCGGAGCCCTGTGGGGTGCGGACGAACGCCTCCTCCAGGAGGTAGTGGAGTCGGTGGCTGCCCTCGCTGCCGCCGAGGACGATGCCGAGCGACTGGAAGGCCTCGACGGTCAGGCGGTAGCCGCCGTTCAGGACCGGCTCGTGCTGGAGGAGGTACTCCGCGATCTGGCGCGCCCGCTCGACGTCCTGCGGGTAGCGGGCGTAGTGCGCGGCGACCTTGCGTTCGATGCGCGGGTACGCGGCCCGGTAGACGTCGTCCGCGTGCGCGTCGAGGGAGGGCAGGCCACCGGTGATGACGGCGGCGTGCAGGCCCTGCGGCGCGGTGGACAGGTAGTGGACCGTGCAGAAGCCGCCGAAGCTCTGGCCGAGTACGGTCCAGGGGGCGCCGCCGGTGAGCCGGGGGCGGATGGCCTCGCAGTCACGGACGATCGAGTCGGCGCGGAAGTGCGCGAGGTAGTGGGCCTGTTCGCGCGGGCCGCCACGCAGCGGGAGGGTCTGCCGGTTGGCCGGCGTGGAGTGGCCGGTGCCGCGCTGGTCCAGGAGCAGCACCCGGAACTCCTTCAGCGCGCGGCCGAGCCAGGCCTGCTTGCCGACGAAGCGGTTGGCGCCGAAGCCGGGGCCGCCTTGCAGGTAGACCAGCCAGGGGAGGTCCTGGTGCGCCTTGTCGCTCGCGACGACCTCGCGGGCGAACAGTTCGATGCTCTCCCCCGCCGGGTCGTTGTGGTCGAGGGGCACCGTGAAGCGGTGGTCGGTGAGGACGACACCGGGCTGGCGGTAGCTGACGGTCAACAGGGCTCCCGAGACGTGCGGATTCTGCGTCCCAGTTGAGCACATGTTCCGCGGGCCGCGGGGTCCGGGGATCAAGAAATCCTACTGAACGGTGGCTCAGCGGTACGGTGCGAAAGAGGCCCTGGGCCGGGCCGCCGCTCAGCGGGCCGAGAGGCTCGAGCGGCGTACCACCAGCTCGGGCTGGAGCACGACCCGCCTGTGCTCGTGCGGCGTCGGCGCGCTCTCCGTCTCGATCTCCTCCAGGAGCAGCTCGGCCGCGAGGGCGCCCATGGTCACGGCGGGCTGGCGTACGGAGGTGAGCGGGACGGCCGCGGCGGCGGCGAACTCGATGTCGTCGTAGCCGACGATGGCGAGGTCGTCGGGGACGCCGACGCCGGCCGCGTACATGGCCTGCAGGACGCCGAGCGCGAGCAGGTCGTTGGCGCAGAAGACGGCGGTGGGGCGCTCGGCGAGGCCCAGCAGCCGGGCGCCGGCGTCGCGTCCGGCGGCCACGTCGAGGCGTTCGGTGGGCAGCTCGCGCAGGCACTCGGGTCCGAGCCCGGCCTCGGCCAGGGCGTTCAGGGCGCCGGTGCGGCGATCCCTGACCTGGTTGAGGCCGGGCGGCCCGCTGACGTACGCGATGGATCGGTGACCGGCGTCCACGAGATGGCGTACGGCAAGGGCGCCGCCCGCGACGTCGTCGACGGAGACCGAGCACTCGGTGGTGCCGTCGGCGACCCGGTCGACCAGTACGAAGGGGATGCCGTTGCGGCGGAAGGCCTCGATGTTGCGCCCGCTCGCGTCGGTGGGCGTGAGCAGCACCCCGCGCACGCGCTGTTCGGCGAAGAGCGACAGGTACTCGGCTTCCTCGGTCGCGCTCTGCGCGCTGTTGCAGACCATCACGCCGAGGGCGGCGTCCCGGGCGGCCCGCTCGGCGCCGCGCGCGACGTCCACGAAGAAGGGGTTGCCCATGTCGAGGACGAGCAGGCCCATGATCCGGCTGCGCCCGGCCCGCAGCTGGCGCGCGGACTCGCTGCGCACATAGCCGAGCCGGTCTATGGCGGACAGGACGCGCGCCCGGGTCTCGGAGGCGACCGTGTCGGGGCGGTTGATCACGTTCGAGACCGTGCCGACGGAGACTCCGGCGGCACGGGCGACGTCCTTGATACCCACCGACTGGGCCATCAGGCGGGAACCTCCAGGGGAACGAGAAGCGGCGGGCAGGCGCTCACATTACCCGCGTGCCGACGGAAAACGGTCGTCATGAGGGCAGCCGGAAGTCGGTGACATGGAGTGCCGAGGGCGTCGTACCGCTGGACTTCTCCTGGTACATCACCGACAGCGTCCCATCTTGCGAGACGCGCATCTCATCGATCACGACCTCGCCGAAGGCGTTGAGGCCGCTGCCGTCGTACAGGAGCTTCCAGTCGGTGTACCCGGAGGCCTTGGAGGCGCCGGCTATCCGGCCGAACGGCATGATCGCGTACGCGTTGTCGTAGGTGTCCAGGACCAGCTTGGTGCGCTGGCTGGAGTTCAGGGCGATCGGGATCTCGGTCTTGGTCCACGTGCCCGAGGCGTTCTTGCGGACGTGGAAGGCGCGGCCGTTGTTCGTCCGGTCGGTGACGTAGTTGGTCGTGCACTGGCCGAAGCGGCCAGGTACGTAGCTGATGATCGCGTGCGGCAGGCCGGTGGAGTCGGTGGCCTGGCTCTCCTGGTTCATCAGCGAGTGGTCGGGGTCGAGGGAGTCGATGACCAGCCCGCTGTCGGTGACGGCGACCGTGTCGGCGCTGCCGGTGGTGGCGACGAGGGCGCCGGCGTCGCTGCGCCAGGTGCGGCCGCGGTCGGTGGAGTAGACGTAGCCGGTGTCGTGGTTGGTGATGCCGCCGCTGTTGCACATCACGGCGCCGTTCTGCTCGCGCCAGGTGAAGAAGGAGTGCAGTCGGCCGCCCGCGTCGTAGTCGATGCCGTGCAGATACATGTTGCGGGCGGTGCTCGAGCCGTGCGAGCTGGTGTAGGTGCCCGTCGAGCTGGTCCACTCGCCGAGCGCCCTCCAGGACGAACCGTCGTACTCGGCGAGGGCGTTGCGGCCGTTTCCGGAGATGCCGACGCGATAGCTGAGCTGGAGCTTGCCCTCCGGTGTCGAGATGAACTGCGGGTAGGTGAACTGCGTCGTGAGCGCGAGGCCGTCGAGCGTGGTCTGTACGGAGCCGAAGACCGCCGAGGTCCACGCGGGTACGTTGTCGAGCAGCCCGGCCGCCGACTTCACGTAGAAGAAGCCGTCACTGTGCGAGTCCATGGTGAGGTGCAGCCGGCCGTCGGTCTTGGACACGCCCATGGAGATGACGTTGTGCGAGTCGTCGCTCTTCAGCTTGTGGGCGAGAGTGACCGTGGACCAGGTGGACGCGCGAAGCGCCCGGCGGGCGACCACGGCACTGCGGTCGGCGGTGTACCAGGCCGCGTACTGGTAGCCCTTGTGGGTGAGCAGGCCGTTCTTCTGGAAGGAGTTGTTGTTGACCAGTCCGTCGTAGGAGACGAAGTACAGGGCCCGGGCGTCGAGTTGGGTGCTGCCGGCCTGGGTGACCGACGGGCCTGGGCCGGCGGCATGGGCCGTGCCGGCGATCCCGGGGCCTGCGACAGCGCCCAACACGGCCGTTGTCAGCAGAGTGCGTCGTCTCATGTACGGGCTCCTGGTCAGGCTAGGTGGAAGACTTCGGTGAGAGGCTTCATGGCCTCGTCGGGTCTGGCGCCGTCCAGCGACTCGAAGAACGGCGCCATCTCCGCCTGCCAGCGGGCGTTGACGTCGGTGGCCTCCATGCCGGCCTGCGCGGCCGCGAAGTCCTCGCTCTCCAGGTAGCCGACCAGCAGGCCGTCCTCGCGCAGGAAGAGCGAGTAGTTGTGCCAGCCGGTGGCCGAGAGCGCTTGGAGCATCTCGGGCCACACGGCGGCGTGCCGGTCGCGGTACCCGTCGAGGCGGTCCGCACGGACCTTCAGCAGAAAGCACACGCGCTGCATCAAGGACCCTCGTCCGCCTAGAAGTTGAACTGGTCGATGTTCTTGGCGTCGAACACGGTCGGCTTGCCCAGGTTGATCACGCCGTCCTTGCCGATGGTGAAGGCGCCCATGTCACCGGCCTTGAAGGTCTCGCCCTCCTTGCCGCTGATCTGCCCCGAGGACAGCGCGACGGCCGTGCGTGCGGCCAGCTCGCCGAGCTTCGCCGGGTCCCACAGCTCGAAGGCCTCGACGGTGCCGTTCTTGACGTACTTGCGCATGTCGTTGGGGGTGCCGAGGCCGGTCAGCTTGACCTTGCCCTTGTACTTCGAGCCGGACAGGTACTGTGCCGCCGCCTTGATGCCGACGGTGGTCGGGGAGATGATCCCCTTCAGGTTCGGGTGCTCCTGGAGCAGGCCCTGGGTCTGCTGGAAGGACTGCTGGGCGTCGTCGTTGCCGTACGCGACCTTGACGAGCTTGACGTTCTTGTACTTGGGGTCCTTCAGCTCGTCCTTCATGAAGTCGATCCAGGTGTTCTGGTTCGTCGCGGTCTGCGCGGCGGACAGGATCGCGATCTCGCCCTTGTAGCCGATCTGCTGCGCGAGCAGCTGCACCTCGGTGCGGCCCAGGTCCTCGGCGCCGGCCTGCGAGACGAAGGCGTTGCGGCACTCGGGCTTGGTGTCGGAGTCGTAGGTGACGACCTTGATCTTGTTCGTCATGGCCTGCTTGAGCGCTGTACACAGGGCGCCCGGGTCCTGCGCGGAGACCGCCATGGCGTTCACCTGCTGCTGGGTGAGCGTGTTGACGTAACTGACCTGGCCTGAGGTGTCGGTGGCGCTGCTCGGACCGACCTCCTTGTACTTGGAGCCGAGCTCCGTCAGGGCCTTCTCGCCGCCCTTGTCGGCGGAAGTGAAGTACGGGTTGTTGACCTGCTTGGGCAGGAAGCCGACGGTCAGGCCCTTCTTGGTGGCCGCGTTCGGGTCGGCCTTGCCGGTCGTGGCGGCCGAACCACTGTCGTCCTTGACGTCGTTCTTCGTGGTGCCGCCGCAGGCGGTGGCGGCCAGGGCCAGCGAGGTGACGGCGGCGAGCGCCGCACAGGTACGGCGGATCGAGGACTTGCGCATGGCGGAGATTCCTTTACGAGGGTGAGCTGAGGGGTTACAGGGCGGGCCGGGTGGGAACTAGAGAGCGGGCCGGGTGGGAACTACAGGGCAGGCCAGGTGGGAACTACAGGGCGGGCCGGGTGGGAATTACGAGGCCGGAGTCGAGGCGGCTCTGCGGCCCGCCCTCGCTACGGAGATCTGCCGCGCGACCCGGGGGCCGAGCACGGAGACGACCAGCAGGACGCCGGTGACGACGATCTGCGACTGGGCGGAGACATTCAGGAGGCTCATCACGTTCTGCAGCGCGCCGAGCAGGAAGACTCCCGCGATCGCGCCTCCGAGCGTGCCCTTGCCGCCGTCGAAGTCGATGCCGCCGAGCAACACGGCGGCGACGACGGAGAGTTCGAGGCCGGTGGCGTTGTCGTAGCGGGCGCTGGCGTAGTGCAGTGCCCAGAAGACGCCGGTCAGGGACGCCATGAAGCCCGTCGCGACGAACAGGATCAGCTTCTGTCGCTTGACGCGGATGCCGGCGAACCGCGCGGCCTCCTCGTTCGCGCCGATCGCGAACGCCGAGCGCCCGAACGGGGTGGCGTGCAGGACGACCACGGCGATGGCGAGCAGCACCAGGAAGGGCAGGAACGCCTGCGGGACGAAGGTGTTCCCGATGCGTCCGGCGGCGAAGTCCTGGTACTGCGCGGGGAAGTCGGTCACCGCGTCCGAGCCGAGCACGATCTGCGCGATGCCCCGGTAGGCGGCGAGCGTACCGATGGTGACGGCGAGGGACGGCAGCCCGAGCCGGGTCACCAACAGCCCGTTGACCAGCCCGCACACCACGCCCAGCAGCAGGCACAGCGGGATGATCGTCTCGATCGACATGCCCTGGTTCCACAGGGCGCCCATCACCGAGCCGGACAGACCGGCCGTGGAGGCGACCGAGAGGTCGATCTCCCCGGCCACCACAAGCAGGGTCATCGGCAGCGCGATCAGCGCGATGGGCAGCGTGTTGCCGATCAGGAACGACAGGTTGAGGGCGTTGCCGAAGCCGTCCACGAACCTGAAGGAGAACAGCAGCAGGACGATGAGGAGGGCGCCGACGACCGTGTCCCAGCGGACGGCGCGCGCGAGGGGCGAGTCAGCCATGGCGGGCGTTCCTCTTCTTCAGGGCCAGGGCCACGCGCAGCGCGACGATCCGGTCGACCGCGATGGCGAGGATGAGCAGGATGCCGTTGATGGCGAGCACCCACACGGAGCTGACGCCGAGGGCGGGCAGCACGCTGTTGATGGAGGTGAGCAGCAGCGCCCCGAGCGCGGCGCCGTAGACGCTTCCCGAGCCGCCGGTGAAGACGACGCCGCCGACCACCACCGCGCTGACGACGGTGAGTTCGTAGCCGGTGCTGGTGCCGGAGTCGACGTTGCCGAACCGGGCGAGGTACAGGGCGCCCGCGAGTCCCGCGAGGCCGCCGCAGACGATGTACGCGGTCAGGATCCGCTTGCGGACCGGGATGCCGGCGAGCCGTGCGGCCTCGGGGTTGGAGCCGAGCGCGTACAGCTCGCGTCCGCTGCCGAAGTGCTTGAGGTAGTACGCGGTCACCAGCAGCACCGCCAGGGCGATCAGCGCGAGGTAGGGGACCGCCGAGATGCCGCCGGAGCCGAAGTCGACGAAGCTGCCGGGGAGGTCGGCCGCGGTGATCTGCCGGGAGCCGACCCAGATCGAGTCGATGCCGCGGATGATGTAGAGCGTGCCGAGGGTGACGACGAGCGCGGGCACCTGGCCGAGACTCACGAGCAGTCCGTTGACCAGTCCGCAGCCGATGCCGAGCAGCACCGCGAGGAACACCGCGACGACGGGGTTCCCGCCGCCCTGCAGATAGGTGCCGGCCGCGAAGGCGCTGATGCCGAGCGTCGAGCCGACCGACAGGTCGACATTGCGGGTGATGACGACCAGCGACTGGCCCGTGGCGACCAGCACGAGGATCGTCGCGTTCAGGAGCAGGTCTTTGATGCCCTGCTCGGAGAGGAACTGGCTGTTGCCCATCTGGGTGATGACGATCATCACCAGGAAGACGACCAGGATGGCGAGTTCGCGCATCTTGAAGACGCGGTCCACCAGCCGGGTACCGCTCGACTTGGGCACCTCGGCGGCGGGGGCGGGATTGGGCGCGGTCACCGTCATGCCGCGGCCCTCCGGGGGATGATCGGCGTCGCGCGGGCGGCCCACTGGGAGCGGGCGGGCGTCGCACACACGGCCCCCTCGACGGCGGCCCGAAGGTCAGCGGCGGGCGTCACTGTCGCGGCAGACGTGGTGGCGCTCTTGGTGGCTGTCATGCGGCGGCCCTCCCCGTGGCTGCGGCCATCACGGATTCCTCGGTGGCTTGCGCACGCGGGATCTCGGCGGTGAGCCGGCCCTCGTGCATCACGAGCACGCGGTCGGCCATGCCGAGGATCTCGGGCAGGTCGGAGGAGATCATCAGGACGGCCACCCCGTCGGCCGCCAACTCGCTGAGCAGCCGGTGCACTTCGGCCTTCGTCCCGACGTCGATGCCGCGGGTCGGCTCGTCGACGATGAGCACCTTGGGGCCGGTGGCGAGCCACTTGGCGAGGACGACCTTCTGCTGGTTTCCACCGGAGAGGGTGGCGACGGTGTCGGCGATCCGGGCGTACTTGACCTGGAGCTTGACCGCCCAGTCGAGAGAGCGGCTGCGCTCGGCCCCGCGGTCCATCAGGCCCGCCTTGACCGTCGTCCGCAGTCCGGTGAGCCCGATGTTCCGCTCGATGGACATGTCCATCACGAGGCCCTGGGCGCGCCGGTCCTCGGGCACGAGGGCGAGCCCCGCGGCCATGGCCGCGGAGGGCGCCCCGTTCGTCAGCGACGTACCGTCGACCTCCACCTCACCCGCGTCCCAGCGGTCGACGCCGAAGACGGCCCGGGCGACCTCCGTGCGCCCGGCGCCGACGAGCCCGGCGAGACCGACGATCTCGCCGCGCCGGACGTCGAAGGAGACATCGGTGAAGACACCCTCGCGGGTCAGGCGGCGCACGCTCAGGGCGACCCCGCCCGCCTCGACGTCCTGCTTGGGATAGAGCTCGTCGAGGTCGCGGCCGACCATCCGGCGTACGAGGTCGTCCTCGGTCATGCCGGCCACGGGCTCGGTGGAGATCCAGGTGCCGTCCCGCAGCGTCGTGACCCGCCGGCAGATCTGGAAGATCTCCTCCAGGCGGTGCGAGATGAACAGCACCGCCGAGCCCTGCTCGCGCAGGGTGCGCACGACGCCGAAGAGACGCGCCACCTCGCTGCCGGTGAGGGCGGCCGTCGGCTCGTCCATGATCAGCACGCGGGCGTCGAAGGAGAGCGCTTTGGCGATCTCGACGATCTGCTGGTCGGCGATGGACAGGCCGCGCGCCGGACGGTCGGGGTCGAGTTCGACGCCGAGGCGCTTCATCAGGGCGAGGGTCGCCGCGTGCGTGGCCTTGTGGTCGATGCGACCGAGCGCCCGGCGGGGCCGGCGGCCCATGAAGATGTTCTCGGCGATCGAGAGGTCGGGGAAGAGCGTGGGCTCCTGGTAGATCACCGCGATGCCGGCGTCCCGGGCGTCGGCGGGACCGTGGAAGACGGTGGGCTCGCCGTCCAGCAGTACCTGACCGGCGTCCGGTCGGTGCACGCCGGCGAGCGTCTTGATGAGGGTCGACTTGCCCGCGCCGTTCTCTCCGGCGAGCGCGTGCACCTCGCCGGGGAACAGTTCCAGGGACACGTCCCGCAGGGCGCGCACCGCGCCGAAGGACTTGGAGATGTCCTTCAGCGCCAGCACCGGGGCCGGACCCGTGTCGGACGGGTGGGTCATGAGGGGCTCCTCGACGACGTCGGCGGGACGGCCCCCACAGCGTCGTGAAAGGTTTCAATTGGGTTGCCGGGACGTTAGACATGTCACCCAGGTCACGTCAATGGGTTCGGGTCGAAATTTTTCGATGCCCAAGGGTCGTAACGGAGTCACGGCACACGGTCCCTGCCGCAAGGGTTGACAGCCCTTCGACGGCCTCATACTTTCGCCTCCTGAATCGTTTCAGACCGAAGTGTGCACGGACGTCTTTACAGACCCGAAGTCGTAGGAGTCCCGAAGTGACCGATCTCGCCGCGGTGAAGGCCGCGCTCAAGACCCAGGCCGTCGAGACGCCGTCGTGGGCGTACGGGAACTCGGGGACCCGATTCAAGGTGTTCGTGCAGCCCGGAGTGCCGCGCACGCCGCAGGAGAAGCTCGACGACGCCGCGAAGGTGCACGAGTACACGGGGGCCGCGCCGACGGTCGCGCTGCACATCCCCTGGGACAAGGTCGACGGTTGCGACGGATTCGCACAGCTGGCCAAGTACGCCGAGGAGCGCGGCCTGAAGCTGGGCACGATCAACTCCAACACCTTTCAGGACGACGACTACAAGCTCGGCTCCATCTGCCACCCGGACGCCGCCGTACGACGCAAGGCTCTTGATCACTTGTTCGAGTGCGTCGACATCATGGACGCGACGGGATCCAAGGACCTGAAGCTGTGGTTCGCCGACGGCACGAACTATCCCGGCCAGGACGACATCCGTGCGCGCCAGGACCGGCTCGCCGAAGGCCTGGCCAAGGTCTACGAGCGGCTCGGCGACGACCAGCGGATGCTGCTCGAGTACAAGTTCTTCGAGCCCGCCTTCTACACGACCGACGTCCCCGACTGGGGCACGGCGTACGCGCACTGCCTCAAGCTCGGCGCCAAGGCGCAGGTCGTCGTGGACACCGGGCACCACGCCCCCGGCACCAACATCGAGTTCATCGTCGCGACGCTGCTGCGCGAGGGGAAGCTCGGCGGCTTCGACTTCAACTCCCGCTTCTACGCCGACGACGACCTGATGGTGGGCGCGGCCGACCCCTTCCAGCTGTTCCGGATCATGTACGAGGTGATCCGCGGCGGCGGGTTCACGCCGGACGTCGCCTTCATGCTCGACCAGTGCCACAACATCGAGGCGAAGATCCCGGCGATTGTCCGTTCGGTGATGAACGTCCAGGAAGCCACCGCCAAGGCTCTCCTCGTCGACCACTCCGCGCTCGCCGAGGCTCAGCGGGCCGGGGATGTGCTTGCCGCGAACGCCGTGGTGATGGACGCGTACAACACGGATGTGCGGCCGTTGCTGGCCGAGGTGCGCTCGGAGCTCGGGCTCGACCCCGATCCGGTCGCTGCGTACCACCGGTCCGGCTACGCGGCCCGGATCGCCACAGAGCGGGTGGGTGGGCAGCAGGCGGGTTGGGGGGCGTGATTGCTGGGTCTCGTCTGCCCCATGCGGCCCGTCGCAGGCCGCGGGCCGTAGTGGGCTGCTCGCGCCCACGCGGCGAAGCCGCAGATTGACACAGCCCCGCGCCCCTGAGGGGGCGCTCCCCCTGAGCCCCCTTACCCGTAGACACTCTTCTAAAGGACCTGGAACATGGCACCCCATCCCGAAGCCGCCGCCCTCCTCGCCCGCTCTCACCGGCTCGGCGCCGACCCCCGTAACACCAACTACGCCGGCGGCAACGCCTCCGCGAAGGGCACCGACATCGACCCTGTCACCGGCGGTGACGTCGAGCTGATGTGGGTCAAGGGCTCCGGCGGTGACCTGGGCACGTTGACCGAGGCCGGGCTCGCGGTGCTCCGGCTCGACCGGCTTCTGGCGCTGAAGGACGTCTATCCGGGCGTCGAGCGCGAGGACGAGATGGTCGCCGCCTTCGACTACTGCCTGCACGGCAAGGGGGGCGCGGCGCCGTCCATCGACACGGCGATGCACGGTCTGGTGGACGCGCCGCACGTCGATCATCTGCACCCCGACTCCGGGATCGCGCTCGCCTGCGCGGCCGACGGGGAGAAGCTGACCGCCGAATGCTTCGGCGACGGCGTGGTGTGGGTGCCCTGGCGCCGGCCCGGTTTCCAGCTCGGCCTGGACATCGCTGCCGTCAAGGAGGCCAATCCGCAGGCGATCGGCTGCGTCCTGGGCGGCCACGGCATCACCGCCTGGGGCGCCACGTCGCAGGAGTGCGAGCGCAACGCGCTGCACATCATCCGTACCGCCGAGGCGTTCCTCGCCGAGCGCGGGAAGGCGGAGCCGTTCGGGCCCGTCGTCGAGGGGTACGAAGCCCTGTCCAGGGCCGACCGCCGGGAGCGCGCCGCGGCGCTGGCGCCGTATGTCCGGGCCGTCGCCTCCCAGGACCGCCCGCAGGTCGGCCACTTCACCGACTCCGACGTGGTGCTGGACTTCCTCGCCCGCGCCGAGCACCCGCGGCTCGCGGCACTCGGCACCTCCTGCCCGGACCACTTCCTGCGGACGAAGGTCAGGCCGCTCGTCCTCGACCTGCCGCCGGCCGGCGACCTCGACGAGGCGGTCGGCCGCCTGAAAGCGCTGCACGCCGAGTACCGCGAGGAGTACGCCGCCTACTACCAGCGGCACGCACGGCCCGACTCCCCCGCGATGCGCGGCGCGGACCCGGCGATCGTGCTCGTCCCCGGCGTCGGCATGTTCTCCTTCGGCAAGGACAAGCAGACGGCGCGGGTGGCGGGCGAGTTCTACGTCAACGCGATCAACGTGATGCGCGGGGCGGAGGCCGTCTCGACGTACGCGCCGATCGAGGAGTCGGAGAAGTTCCGCATCGAGTACTGGGCGCTCGAGGAGGCCAAGCTCCAGCGGATGCCGAGGCCCAAGCCGCTCGCGACGCGGGTGGCGCTGGTGACGGGCGCGGGCAGCGGTATCGGCAGGGCGATCGCCGAGCGGCTGGCGGCCGAGGGCGCGTGTGTGGTGGTCGCGGATCTGAACGCGGAGGGCGCTTCCCAGGTCGCCGAGCAGCTGGGCGGTCCCGACAAGGCCGTCGCCGTGAGCGTCGACGTGACCTCCGAGGAGCAGATCGCCGAGGCCTTCAGGGCGGCGGTGCTGGCCTTCGGCGGCGTCGACCTGGTGGTCAACAACGCGGGCATCTCCATCTCCAAGCCGCTCCTCGAGACCACCGCGAAGGACTGGGACCTCCAGCACGACATCATGGCCCGCGGCTCCTTCCTGGTCTCGCGTGAGGCGGCCCGGGTGATGACCCGGCAGGGGCTGGGCGGCGACATCGTCTACATCGCGTCCAAGAACGCCGTCTTCGCCGGTCCCCACAACATCGCCTACTCCGCGACCAAGGCCGACCAGGCCCACCAAGTACGGCTGCTCGCCGCCGAGCTGGGCGAGCACGGGATCCGGGTCAACGGCGTCAACCCCGACGGAGTGGTGCGCGGCTCCGGGATCTTCGCAGGCGGCTGGGGCGCGCAGCGGGCGGCGACGTACGGCATCGAGGAGGACAAGCTCGGCGAGTTCTACGCCCAGCGGACCATCCTCAAGCGGGAAGTACTGCCGGAGCATGTGGCGAACGCCGTGTTCGCCCTGACGGGCGGGGACTTGACGCACACCACGGGGTTGCACGTCCCGGTCGACGCGGGCGTCGCCGCGGCCTTCCTTCGGTGACGGCCGTGAAGTCGTACGCCGCGGTCGACCTCGGCGCGTCCAGCGGGCGTGTCATGGTCGGCCGCGTGGGCCCCGAGTCGCTGGACCTCACCGAGGCGCACCGTTTCCCGAACCGGCCGGTGCGGATCCCCGAGGGCCTGCGCTGGGACATCCTCTCCCTGTACGCGGGCGTCCTCGACGGTCTGCGCGCCGCCGGACAGGTCGACTCGGTCGGCATCGACAGCTGGGCCGTGGACTACGGGCTGCTGGACGCCGACGGGGCGCTGATCGGCAATCCGGTGCACTACCGCGACGCCCGTACCGAAGGCGTCGCGGAGAAGGTGTGGGCGACGGTGCCCACCGCCGAGCTGTACGCGGCGACCGGGCTGCAGTACGCGCCGTTCAACACCCTGTACCAGTTGGCAGCGGCCCGTTCGACGGGCCAACTCTCCTCAGCAGAACGCCTGTTGCTCATCCCCGATCTGCTGACGTACTGGCTCACCGGTGAGGCCGGCACCGAAATCACCAACGCCTCGACCACCCAGCTGATCGACCCGAGGACGCGCGACTGGTCCTGCGACGTCGCCGCGCGGCTCGGTATCGACCTCGAGCTGTTCGCGCCGCTGCGCCGCCCCGGCGACCCGGCGGGGCTGCTGAGGCCGCATGTGCTGGAGGAGACCGGGCTGACCGGCCCGGTGCCGGTGACCACGGTCGCTTCGCACGACACGGCCTCGGCGGTGGCCGCCGTCCCCGCCACCACGGAGCGCTTCGCGTACATCTGCACCGGCACCTGGTCCCTGGCGGGCCTGGAACTGGACGCGCCCGTGCTCAGCGAGGCGAGCCGGGCCGCCAACTTCACCAATGAACTGGGCCTGGACGGCACGGTCCGCTATCTGCGCAACATCATGGGGCTGTGGCTGCTCCAGGAGTGCGTACGGGAATGGGGCCACCCCGACCTGGGGGAACTCCTGTCGGCCGCCGCCGAGCCGCCGCCGCTGCGGTCCGTCGTGGACGCGGGCGACCCGGGGTTCCTGGCGCCGGGCCGGATGCCGTCCCGGATCGCCGACGCCTGCCGGGAGTCGGGGCAGCCCGTGCCCGAGTCGCCGGCCGAGATCACACGCTGCATCCTCGACTCCCTCGCGCTCGCGCACCGCCGGGCGATCACCGAGGCCCAGTCCCTCGCCGACCACCCGGTCGATGTGGTGCACATCGTGGGTGGCGGCGCCCGCAACGCCCTGCTGTGCCAGCTCACCGCGGACGCCTGCGGTCTGACGGTCGTGGCGGGTCCCGCCGAGGCGGCCGCGCTCGGCAATGTCCTCGTCCAGGCCCGGGCCCACGGCCTCGTCGGCGACCGTACGGCGATGCGCCGGCTTCTCGGTCATACCCAGCCATTGCGGCGGTACGAGCCCCGGGGCGACCCGGCGGCGTGGCGCGCGGCCGAGGACAGACTCACCCGTCCGTGAGCGGGGGCTCCCCTGTCACTCGCCCGCCGCGTACTCTGCACTCATCCGATGACCGATCCCGAGGAGCTGCGATGCGTGTCGCCCTGTTCCTGACCTGTGTCAACGACACGCTCTATCCGGACACCGGCCGCGCCGTGGTGAAACTGCTGACCAGGCTGGGCGTCGACCTCGACTTCCCGATGGGGCAGACATGCTGCGGGCAGGCGCACTACAACACGGGATACCGCCATGAGGCCGAGCCGCTCGCCCGGCATTTCTCCGATGTCTTCGGGGAATACGAGGCGATCGTGACCCCCTCCGGGTCGTGCGGCGCGATGGTGCGGGAGCTGTATCCGCGGATGGGCGAACGGGCGCGGGCCGAGGGCCGCGGTGACACCCTCGCCAGGACGCTGGCCCCGGTCGTGCCGAAGACGTACGAGCTCACGGAGTTCCTGGTCGACGTGCTCGGTGTGACGGACGTGGGGGCGTACTACCCGCACACCGTTACCTATCACCCCACCTGCCACGGCCTGCGCGGCCTCGGACTCGGCGACCGCCCGCGCCGGCTCCTCCAGGCCGTCAAGGGACTTGAGCTGCGCGAGCTGCCCGGCGCCGACGAGTGCTGCGGCTTCGGCGGGACCTTCGCCGTCAAGAACGCCGATGTCTCCGGGGCCATGGGCTTCGACAAGGTGCGCAACGCCGAGTCGACGGGCGCCGATGTGCTGTGCGCGGCGGACAACTCCTGTCTCATGCACATCGGCGGCACGATGGCCCGGCTCAACGCGGGCATGCGGCCCGTGCACCTCGCGGAGATCCTGGCGAGCACGGAAGAGGAGCCGAGCGCATGAGCGGAACGTTCGTCGGCATGCCTGCGTTTCCCCCACCCCCCCATGCGTTTCCCCCGTTTCCCGAGGCCGCGCACGACGCCGTGCACAACGCCACCCTGCGCGGCAATCTGCGCCACGCCACCCACACGATCCGCACCAAGCGCGCCAAGGCGGTCGCCGAGGTCTCCGACTGGGCGGCGCTGCGCGAGGCGGGCAAGCAGATCAAGGACCACACCCTCCGCCATCTCGACGACTACCTCCTGCGGTTGGAGGAGTCGGTCACGGCGGCGGGCGGCATCGTGCACTGGGCCGTTGACGCCGACGAGGCCAACCGGATCGTCACGGAACTGGTCAAGGCGACCGGCGAGAGTGAGGTCGTCAAGGTCAAGTCGATGGCCACGCAGGAGATCGGTCTCAACGAAGCCCTCGAAGCGGAGGGCATCCGCGCCTACGAGACCGATCTCGCCGAACTGATCGTGCAGTTGGGCAAGGACCGGCCGTCCCACATCCTCGTCCCGGCCATCCACCGCAACCGCGGCGAGATCCGCGACATCTTCGCGCGCGAGATGGGCGAGTGGGGCCGCCCGGCCCCCGAGGGCCTGACCGACACGCCCGCCGAGCTGGCGGAAGCCGCCCGCCTCCATCTGCGCGAGAAGTTCCTGCGGGCGAAGGTCGGCATCTCCGGCGCCAATTTCATGGTGGCCGAGACCGGCACACTCGTCGTCGTCGAGTCGGAGGGCAACGGCCGGATGTGCCTGACCCTCCCGGAGACGCTGATCTCGGTGGTCGGCATCGAGAAGACCGTGCCGACCTGGCAGGACCTGGAGGTCTTCCTCCAGACCCTCCCCCGCTCCTCGACCGCCGAGCGCATGAACCCGTACACCTCGACCTGGACGGGCACCACCGATGAGGACGGGCCCCGCACCTTCCATCTGGTCCTCCTCGACAACGGCCGCACCGACACACTGGCCGACGAGGTCGGCCGCCAGGCCCTGCGCTGCATCCGCTGCTCGGCGTGTCTCAACGTCTGCCCGGTGTACGAGCGGGCGGGCGGGCACGCGTACGGCTCGGTCTACCCGGGCCCGATCGGCGCCATCCTCAGCCCCCAACTCCGGGGCACCGGCAGCGAGATCGACGCCTCACTCCCGTACGCCTCCTCACTGTGCGGCGCCTGCTACGAGGTCTGCCCCGTCGCCATCGACATCCCGGAAGTCCTCGTCCACCTGCGCGAACGGGTGGCCCAGGGCGGCCCGGCGACGCGTGACGGCAACAAGGTCGTCCTCAAACCCGCCAAGGGACATGCCGCCGAGCGGGCGGCGATGCGGGCGGCCCGCTGGGCGTTCAGCCACCCCGGCGCCCTGCGCACCGGCCAGCGGCTCGCGTCCCGGACGCGCCGCTTCCATCCGCGAACCCTGCCGGGCCCCGGAAGGGCGTGGAGTGCGAGCCGTGATCTGCCGCCGGTGCCCGCGGAACCGTTCCGCGACTGGTGGCAGCGTACGCGGGGTGGAAAGGACGAGACGAAGTGAGCAGCAGGGATCTGATCCTGGGCCGGGTGCGGCGCGCGACCGCGGACGTACGACAGGACGACCCGCCGTACGAGCAGGCCGTCGACCGGAGTTACCTGCGCGAGCACGGTGCGCGGAGTGTCGCCGAGACGGTGGATCTGCTCGCCGAGAACCTGGCGGACTACCGGGCGATCGTGCACCGCACGGACACCGAGGAGTTGCCGTACCTGATCACGCGACTGCTGTCCGAGCGCGGCCCGCAGTACGTTCTCGTTCCGCCGGGTCTGCCGCCGGAGTGGATGTCGGCCGCCGATCCCACCCGGGTCCACGACCGCGCGGTGAGCACTCCTCAGGAGCTGGACAAGGTGGAGAGCGTGGTCACGGGCTGCGCGCTCGCGATCGCCGAGACCGGCACCATCGTGCTGGACGGCTCCCCCGACCAGGGCCGCCGCCGCATCACCCTCGTCCCGGATCACCACATCTGTGTCGTACGCGTTCCCGACCAGGTCGTTTCCTCCGTGCCGCAGGCGCTGGAACGCCTCGACCCGGCCCGCCCGTTGACCTGGATCTCCGGGCCGTCGGCGACCAGCGACATCGAGCTGGACCGGGTCGAAGGGGTGCACGGTCCGCGCACCCTGGAGGTGGTGCTGGTGAGCGATCAGCCCAGCGTGGACGTCACGGCGTAACTACCGGACGGGAGCCGGTAGGAGGCCGTTCCCCCCTCGAAGCCCAGGAACTCGACTCCGGGTACCTGGGCCAGGGGCGCCCTGCCCTCCCGCACGGTGGAGGGAGCGAAGGTGGGGATGCGCAGGGTCGCGCCGCTGTTCGCCGGGACCACGGCCCGGTAGGTCAGCGTCCGGTCCCTCACCGTCCACTCGCTGACGATCTCGCCGTAGGGAGAGACATGGGAACCGGCCACGTGGGTGATCTTCCCGGCGGGATCGAGATGCGGCTTGAGCAGGAAGTGCTGGAATCCCGGGCGCTCCGGATCCTTCGCGATACCGGCCATGTCCTCGTACATCCACTCCATGATCGCGCCGTAGGAGTAGTGGTTGAACGAGTTCATCTCGACCGGTCCGAAGCCGTCGTCCTTGGAGTACGAATTCCAGCGCTCCCAGATGGTGGTGGCGCCGTTGTTCACCGAGTACAGCCATGACGGCATGGCGTCCTGGTGGAGCAGCTTGTACGCGAGGTCGGCGCGGCCTTCGGCGGTGAGCACCGGGGCGAGCACGTTCACGCCGAGGAAGCCGACGGAGAGGGTGTTCTCCGCATACCGTACGCGGGTGCTGTCGGGGTGGGCCGCCTTGTAGGCCGCGTCGTTCCCGATGTTCTCGGCGAGCAGGTCGACGATCTGGCGGCGCTGGGCGCCGGTGTCGTACAGGCCGAGCTTGAGGACCCACAGCAACGCTGTCTGGCTGTTGTCCTCGGGAGCCGAGCCCATGATGGGGGACCCGCCGAGGCTGGATCGCACGGTGACCTTGCCACCGCTGGTGCTCAGGTACTTGGCGATGAACGCCCGCTTGATGTCGGCGAAGAGCTGGTCGTACGTGTCGGCCTCCGTCGTGCGTCCGGTCGCTCGGGCCATCTGGGCCATCAACTGCGTGCTGTAGCCGTAGTAGACGTCACTCATGAGTTGGGTGCCGGTGCTCTGCGGCGCCAGCCAGTCGGCGAAGAGCGCGCCCTGACCGGCGTAGGTCTCGCCCGTCTTCCGGTGGATCCAGTCCAGGTACCGGCTCATCGCCTCCCAGCTCCGGTCGACGATGGTCCGGTCCCCGCTCATCTGCCACACGGTCCAGGGGACGATCACACCGACATCGGCCCAACCGCTCACGGGGGCGGCGGCGTTGTACCGGTTGCCCGGGGAGACGGCGGTGAACTGGGCGCCGTCCAGGCCGTAGACCTTCTGCGAGTCGATCAGGTTCTCCTCGAAGTGGCTGAGGAAGTTGACCGCGTCGACGTTGTAGAGGCCCGTGTTGGAGAACAGCTGGGTGTCGCCGGTCCAGCCGAGCCGCTCGTCGCGCTGCGGGCAGTCGGTGGGCACCCAGAGGTAGTTGCCGCGCTGACCCCAACGCACGTTGCTGATCAGCTGGTTGACCTGTGGGTCGTTCGTGCTGACGGTGCCGGTCTCGTGGATCGCGGAGGTGGCGACCCTGCCGGTCAGGCCGGTGATGGTGACCTCGGGGCCGGAGGTCGTGACGGAGACGTAGCGGAAACCGTAGAAGGCCAGCGAGTCCTGGTGACTCTCGCCGTCGGGGTCGCCCTTGAGGGTGTAGGTGCTGGTCGCCTTGGCGCTGCGCAGGTTGGCCCGGTACACCGAGCCCTCGGGGCCGTCGGCGCCCTTGCTGGTGTCGTTGAGCATCTCGCCGAACGCGAAGGTGACTTGGGCGCCTTCGGGGCCGCGCACCGAGTAGCGGGGCACGCCGACCATGTTCTGGCCCAGGTCGAAGACGGCGGTGTCCCCGCTGCCGATCGTGACCGCGGCGGTGGCGGCCCGCGCGGGGTCGGTCACCGACCGGGCGGCGTCGACGACGATGTGGCCCCTGCCGTCGGCGCTGTCCGACTCTCCGGCCACCCCGGTGTAGACGGTGACGGCCTGCGGCTTCCGGTCCCACTGGGGCATCAGCCGGGCGGTCTCACCGGGGTAGGCGACCAGCTTCGAGTCGGGGAAGCGGGTGGTGAAGTCGTTCTCCTCGACGCCCGACCAGGCGCCGGCGTCGAAGCCGTTCGCGGTCCAGCCCGCTATCTCCCTCCGGGCGTCGTAGCTCTGACCGTCGTAGATGTCGTCGGCGCGGTAGGGGCCCGTGTCCGTCGCCCTCCAGTCCGCGCCTGGTGTGGTCACCACCGACTGGGACGAGCCGTCGGCGTATCGGATGAGGAGCTTGGCCTTCAGGGCGAGCCGGTTTCCGGCCTGGGCGTAGTAGGTGCTGCCGTCGGAGATCCGGCTGTTGTACCAGCCGTTGCCCAGCACCGCGGCGAGAGTGACCTCGCGCTCCCCCGCGAGCAGGTCCGTGACGTCGTAACTCATGTAGCTGACCGTGCGGTCGTAGTTCGTCCAGCCCGGGGTCAGCAGCTCCTGGGTCGTGCCCCTTCCCTGGGGCACCGGGACCCGTCGGCCGTTGACACAGGCGTCGTACACGCCCAGGGCCGAGATGTACAGGCGGGCCTCGCGCACCCGGCCCTTGAGCGTGGTCTGCCGTCGCAGCAGCGGGGCACCGGGGCTGTTCGGCTTCTTGCCGGCCATGCTGATCCACTTCGCGCCGTCCCAGCCCGCCACGCCGTCGCTGCTGAGCAGGGCGGTCTCGAAGTGGGCGGTCGGGGCGGCGGTGACGGCCCGGCCGTCCTCGTCCCACACCGTCACGGTCCAGAAGTAGCGGGTCGAGGCACGCAGCGCGGTACCGGAGTAGCGCACCGCGACGGAGTCCGACGACTCGACGCGGCCGCTGTTCCAGACGTCCGCGCGGGTGCGGGTCAGGCGCTCGGGCGAGGTGGCCACCAGGATCTGATATGCCGTCTGGCGTCGGCCGCGGGCGGTGGACTCCATGCGCCAGCCGAAGCGTGGCCTGTCGGCGTCCACGCCGAGCGGGTCGGTGCGGTGCTCCACGGTCAGCCCTGACAGGGAGGTCCGGTCGGAGGCCGCAGCCGCCCATGCCGTGCCTCCCGCGCCGATCCCTCCGGCCATCGCCGCGGCCCCGGCGCCCAGGGCCGTGCCGAGCACCGTTCTGCGTCGTACGTTGCCTGTTCCTTCGTTCACGCCGTCATCCCTTCGGCTTTCGGAGCGAGCGGGTTATAACGTTTCACTCCGATCGACGGCGAAGATAGTGGCGACCTCTGGACCTGTCCACCACTCCAACACCGCGACTACCAGACAAAGTCCAACAGAAGTGATCAGCGGGCATCAGCGATGGCGGGCATGAAGCTGAGGCACTTCTCGGCCACATTTGAAACTTTTCAAAAACGGAGCGCAAGGTTCCCACGCAAGGGGACGCGGCCGGTGAGCGGGGAGCACCCGGCCCGGTTAGCGTGAGGGAATGATCCGGTTCGAGCAGGTCACCAAGCGCTACCCGGACGGTACGACCGCCGTGGACGGCCTCTCCTTCGAGGTCGCCGAGGGCGAACTCGTCACGCTCGTCGGCCCGTCGGGCTGCGGCAAGACGACGACCATGATGATGGTGAACCGGCTGATCGAGCCGACGTCCGGACGCATCCTGGTGGACGGCGAGGACGTCGCCGGGGTAGACCCGGTGCGGCTGCGGCGGCGCATCGGATACGTCATCCAGCAGGTCGGGCTGTTTCCGCACCGGACGATCCTCGACAACACGGCCACCGTGCCCACGCTGGTGGGCTGGAAGAAGGCGAAGGCGCGGGCGCGCGCCGCCGAACTGCTCGATCTGGTGGGCCTGGACCCGAAGACGTACGGATCGCGCTATCCGGAGCAGCTGTCGGGCGGTCAGCGTCAGCGGGTCGGCGTGGCGCGGGCGCTGGCCGCCGATCCGCCCGTGCTGCTGATGGACGAGCCGTTCGGGGCTGTCGACCCGGTGGTGCGGGAACAGTTGCAGGACGAGTTCCTGCGGATGCAGGAAGCCGTGCGCAAGACGGTGCTGCTGGTCACGCACGACATCGAGGAGGCAGTGCGGCTCGGCGACCGGATCGCGGTGTACGGGCAGGGACGCATCGAGCAGTTCGATACCCCTGGCGCGGTCCTCGGCACGCCGGCCACACCGTACGTCGCCGAGTTCGTGGGCGCCGACCGCGGCCTGAAGCGGCTGTCGGTCACCACGATCGAGGCCGACGACCTGGAGCAGCCGCCGATCGCCCGCCTGGACGAGCCCGCCGAGCGGGCCGCGACGCGGCTGCACGCGGAGGGCGCCCGCTGGGCCGTCGTGCTCGACACCGACGGCGATCTGCACGGCTGGGTCGGCGTCGACGAACTCGCGGCGGGCGGCGCCGTGCGCGACTTCGCCCACCGGATGAACTCCTGGGTGCCGGTCGGCGCCCCGCTGAAGCAGGCCTTCGGTGTGATGCTCCAGCACGACGCCGGGTGGGTCGCCGTGCTGGACGGGGCGCGTTTCCTCGGCGTACTGACCCCGGCGAAGCTGCACGAGGCGCTGCGGCGGTCGGTGGACGCGGACGCTCTCGGCGTGTCGCGGGGGCAGGTGGAGTTCGACTCGGTGGCGGACGCCTGAGCCCTGGACCGCGCGGGGCGGTCCGACGGGTTGGAGCGGTCGAGCAGTCCGAACGCCCAGCCCCCGCTCCCCGCAGACGAAGGCGCCCATCGGGCTCCAGCCGTCGTTGCAGCCCACGTCGGCCCGAAGCAGGTCGAGCAGTCCCGCGGCTCCCACTCACAGGGGCACGCACCCCACGGTGATCCTGAGCGACTGCCTGGTCTTCCCAAGCCCCTCTGCCTCGGTGTCGGTGCGCGCCCCCAGGAGTGCTGCCCGTTACTTCAGGAGCCCCTTTTCCTTGAGATAGGTCCGGGCCACGTCCTCCGGCAGCCGTCGCCAGCTGTCCACCTCCTGGTTCATGGACGCCAAGTCGGCTGTGGTGAGTACGTCGTTGAGTTTGCCGAGCGCATTGGTGACGCCCTCGCCGCCCGCCCGTGAGCGGTTGACGACGGGCACGATGTAGTCGGCGTTCTGCAGGTGCTTGTCGTCGGCGAGCAGGACGAGCCCGAAGTCCTCCAGGGTCGCGTCCGTGGTCGTGGTCAGCACCATCTGGTCCTGGCCGTTCTGCACGGCCCGCTTCGCCTGGGTGGTGCCGACGCCCTTCGGGTCGACGGCGGTGATGTCGATGCCGTATGTCTTCTTCAACCCCGGTTCGCAGTAGGGCCGTTGCACGCACTCGTCGCCGGCCGCGAGCCGCACCCTCAGTCTCGACCGTCCGAGGTCGCTGAGCGTCTTGAGGTGGTGCTCACGGGCGTACACCTCGGTGACAGCGAAGGCGTTCTGGTCGACCGCCCTGCCGGGGGCGAGCACGGTGAGGCCGCGGGGCGTGGCCAGCTTGCGCAGGGCGGTCATCGTGGCGTCGAGGTCGGGCGAGCCGACGGGCGGGGCGTCGGCGCCGTTCGTCTTCGCGTTCAGCCAGTCCGCGAAGGTCGCCGCGTATTCGGCGACGACGTCGATCTGGCCGGACTCCAGGGCGGGTTCGTACAGTTCGCGGTTGGCGACGGTGAGCATGGACGTCTTGTAGCCGGCCTGGTCGAGCAGCAGCGCGTACATCTGGGCCAGCAGGTCGCTCTCGGTGAATCCGGCCGAGCCGATGGTCAGATGCTTGCTGTCGCCGGGCGGGGCGGTGACCGCGCCCTGGTTCTCCAGAGAGGGTCCGGTGGTGCAGCCGCTCAACAGGGCCAGCGTCACCAGTGCGCCGCATCCGCGTCCGGGTGCCGGACCGCGTGCGCGACGTGGCCGCCTTCTCACCGCGAGCCCCTCGCCCAGTGCGGCGCCAGTCGCTCGGCGACCTCGAAGACTCCCTCGACGATCAGCGCGAACACCGCGACCAGGACGGCACCGGCGACGACCTGGGGCGTGCTCGCCAGGTTGAAGCCCGCGGTGATGATCCGGCCCAGTCCGCCGCCGCCCGCGAGCGCGGCGATGGTGGCCGTCGCGACAAGCTGTACGGCGGCGAGCCGCACCCCGTTCAGCACCATCGGGAGCGCGAGGGGCAGTTCCACGCGAAACAGCATCTGCCGGCCGGTCATCCCCATCCCGCGCGCCGCCCGCACCACATCCCGGTCGACCTCGCGCATCCCCACATACGCGTTGGTCAGCAGGGGCGGCACGGCGAAGAGGACCAGCGCGACCACGGTCGGCCCCTCGCCCCACTTCCCGAGCGGAGTGAGCAGCAGGAGCACCAGTACGGCGAAGGTGGGGACGGCCCGGCCGACGTTGGAGATGTTGACGGCGAGCGCACCCCCCTTGCCGAGGTGGCCGAGGACGAGGGCGACGGGCAGCGCGATCAGACAGCTGATGACCAGACAGACGACGGTCAGGACGAGATGCTGGGCGAGTCGGTGCCAGACGCCGTCGTCGCCCGACCAGTGCGCGGGGTCGGTGAGCCAGTGCCAGGCGTCGGTGAGCGTGGTCATCCGCGGGCCGCCCGGGTCCAGGGGGTGATGAGCCGCTGCACGCCGAGCAGCAGGAGGTCAGCGGCGACCGCGATGACGACGCACAGCACGGACGCGGTGAGCACCTGGGCCTTGAAGTAGGTGTTCATGCCCGCGTAGATGAGGTTGCCTAGACCTCCGAAGCCGACGATCGCGCCGACCGTGACCAGTGACACCGCCGAGACGGTGGCGATGCGCAGCCCGGCCATCGCGGCGGGCACGGCGAGCGGCAGTTCCACGGTGAGCAGCAGCCGGACGGGCCCGTATCCCATGCCGCGTGCGGCTTGCCGGGTCTCCTCGGGGACGGCGCGCAGCCCCGCGAGGATGTTGCGTACGAGCAGGGTCAGCGAGTAGAGGACGAGGCCGGCGACGACCAGCGCGGCCGACAGCCCGTACACGGGCAGAAGCAGCGAGAACATCGCCAGCGAGGGGATGGTGTAGAGGACCGTCGTCACCGCCAGCACCGGGCCGGCCGCCAGGCCCCAGCGGCGGGCGAGCACGGCCAGCGGCACCGCGATGACGAGTCCGATGACGACGGAGACCGCCGTGAGCTGGAGGTGCTGGACGACCGCGTCGAGGAGGATCTGGCGGCGGCTGCTCAGATACGCGCCGCAGATCCACTCGTTGCGCGCGAGGCAGTCGTCCGGGGGCGCGGTCACGCGTCCATTCCACCGGGGGTGAGCGGGCGTCGGCGCGTTCTGGTGACCCGTACGGGGTGTTCCTGGGTACACCCCCGATTACGGGTTCTGCGCCCCGTGTGGCCGGGCCGGGCGCTCCGTAGCGTTTTGGGCGAGGCACAGGGCGTGCCGGATGGAGCGTGATGACGATGTTTCGCCAAGGGCGAGGTACGAACGACTCGGGGCCCGCCCCGGAGGCTCTGCGGCTGGTCGGGGTCAGCAAGACCTACGGGGTGGGGGAGAGCGCCGTGACCGCGCTGGACGGGGTGACGCTCGCTCTGGCGCGCGGCACGTTCACCGCGGTGATGGGGCCCTCGGGGTCCGGCAAGTCCACGCTGCTGCAGTGCGCGGCCGGGCTCGAGCGGCCCGACAGCGGCATCGTGATGGTCGACGGCACGGAGCTGACGGGCGGCGGCGAGGCGGAGCTGACGAAGTTCCGGCGCGGCCGGATCGGTTTCGTCTTCCAGCAGTACGACCTGCTGCCGACGCTGACCGTCGCCCAGAACACCGTCCTGCCGCTCAAGCTCGCCCGGCGCCGCGTCGACCGTGCGCGGGCCCGGGAGATCCTGACGTCCGTCGGACTCGGTGACCGGCTCGGCCATCTGCCCGATCAGCTCTCCGGAGGACAGCGGCAGCGTGTGGCGATCGCCCGGGCGCTGGTCGCCGAGCCGCGGGTGATCTTCGCGGACGAGCCGACGGGCGCGCTGGACACGCGCAGCGCGCGGGAGGTGCTGGGGCTGCTGCGTCAGGCGGTGCGGGCGCACGGCAGGACCGTGGTCATGGTGACGCACGACCCGCTCGCCGCCTCGTACGCCGACTCCGTGGTGTTCCTGGCGGACGGGCGGCGGGCGGGCGAGCTGCACGCGCCGACGGTCGACACCGTGGCCAAGCGGTTGGCGCACCTGGGCGACGACGCGTTGCTGGGGGTGTGAGCCGTGGTCGCTCTGGTCCTGCGTTCGGTCCGGGGACGCCCCGGGCGCTTCACGGCGACGCTGCTGTCCGCGTTCCTCGGCGCGGCGATCATCATGACGTTCAACTCGATGCATGACACGGCCGGCCGGCCGGGAGTGGACGCGGTGAGCGCGGAGTCGCTGTCGACCGCCGCGAGCGTCGTCGGCGGCTACGGCAGCCTGCTGGTGTTCTTCGCGGTCGCCTCGACGCTGACGGTGAGTGTCCGTCAGCGCAGCGCCGAAATAGAGCTGTTGCGGTGCTCGGGGGCGACTCCCGCACAGATCAAGCGGATGGTCGTGGGCGAGTCGGTGGTGGTCGCGCTGGCGGGCGCGGCGGCGGCGATCGGTCCTGCGGTGCTCGGCGGACGCGCGCTGCTGAACGTCTTCCAGGACAGCGGCCAGGTGGAGCGGTCGGTGGCGTATTCCTTCGGCCCCGTCGCGCTCATGTCGGGCATCGGCATCACGGTGCTCGCGTCGGCGGGCGCGGGGTTCCTCGCGGTGCGGCGGGCGACGCGCGGGCGCCGGCCCCGGGGCGGGGCACGGAAGTTCTTCGCGTACGGGGCCCTCGCCTTCGGCGTCGCCGTGGTCTGCTCGACGTTCGCCTTCTCCGCGCGGGACGCCGCGCTGATGGCGCCTCCCGCGTACGGGGCAATCCTGCTGTCGGTGGGATGCGCGCTGCTCTCCCCGAGGCTGCTCGAGGGCCTGCTCGACCGGCTGCCCCTGTCGGGCCCGAGCGGCTACCTCGCCGTACGGAACATGCGTCGGCGCGCCGACGAACTCGCCGGCGTCCTGATGCCGCTGATCCTGTTCACCTGCATGGCGACGGCGACGCTCTGTATGCAGGCCGTCGAGAACGACGCGATCGACGCCTCGGGCGTGCCGAAGTCCATCGACGCGAAGGCCCTGGAGACCCTGAACGTCGTGGTAGTCGGCATCGTCGTCGTCTTCTCCTGCGTCATGCTGGTCAACTCCCTGTACGCGGCGACGACATACCGCGGTGGGGAGTTCGGCCGACAGCGCCTCGCCGGTGCGACGCCGGGCCAAGTGCTCGCCATGATCGGCACCGAGGGCGTGATTCTCACGGTGACCGGTGTCCTCTTCGGCACCGTGGCCGCTCTGGCCGGAATCCTTCCCTTCACGATGGTCCGCACGGACAGGGCATGGCCGGGCGAGGGGCTGGGGATCTGGCTCAGCGTCGTCGCGGTCGCGGCGGCGGTGACGCTGGGGACCAGCCTGCTCACGGCGCGGCACGCCTTGCGCACACCAGCGGTGGCTGCGGTGGCCGCGGTGGCGTAAACCCGGCTGCACCCTGTTTGTTCACGTTCCGGAGGGGCCGCCGTCCGAGAGGGCCTTGGCGGCCACCTTCGTTTGTTCACGTTCCGGAGGGGTCGCCGTCCGAGAGGGCCTTGGCGGCCACCTTCAGATCGGACAGCAGACCCGCGTACGCGGCCTCCCGGTCGTCCGCGCGCAGCACGGCCGACGGGTGGAGCGTCGCCACGACGTACCGCTGTGCGTCCTCGCCGGACGCCGGGTTCTCGTCCTCTTCGGGCATCGGGATGAGCGTTCCGCGCTCCTTGGTGACCCGGAACGAGCTGCCCAGCAGTGCCTTGCCCGCGGTGGCGCCGAGGGCCACGACGACCTCGGGCGCGACCAGGCGCAGCTCGGCGAGGAGCCAGGGGCGGCAGGCGGTCATCTCGCGGAGGTCGGGTGCCTTGTGGATCCGCCGCTTGCCGCCTCCGGCGGTGGTGAACTTGAAGTGCTTGACCGCGTTGGTCACATACGCCGTGTCCCGGTCGATGCCGGCTTCGTCCAGCGCCTTGCCGAGCAGCCGCCCGGCGGGACCGACGAAGGGTTCGCCCCGCTTGTCCTCCTGGTCCCCGGGCTGCTCTCCGACGAGGACGATCCGCGCCGAGCTGTCGCCCTGGCCGAACACGGTCTGGGTGGCGTTCTCGAACAAGGGGCACCCCCGGCACTCCGCCGCCGCGCGCCGGTGCGCGGTCAGCCCGCCGCGCCGGGGCAGGTAGGGAGTAGCGTCGTAGGGGGATGCCTCTGCCTGTGCTTTCACCTGTGCCACCTCCGCTCACCTCGCCGACGGAGTACCCCTTCCCAGCGTTGGCACGCGTCCGGTGAAGCGACGACGATGGAGCCAGGGACGGTACCCAACGACGGAACCCGATCCGGAGGGGACGATGACCTCAGAGGACCGTTCGGGAGACGGCGACCCGCGCAAGCTGCAGGAAGAGATAGAGCAGCTGAAGGAAGCGGTCACCTCACATGCGGTCGTGGACCAGGCGATCGGCATGATGGTCGCCCTTGGGCGGGTGACGCCCGAGCAAGGGTGGGCCGTGTTGCGTGAGGTGTCCCAGCACACGAACATCAAGCTGCGCAATATCGCGGAGATGATCATCATCTGGGGCCAGAAGGGAGATCTGCCGCCCGAAATCCGCGCGGTCCTCGAGGACACGCTGGACAAATACGGGCCCACGGAGATCCCGCACGCTCCGCCGACCAACGCATAGCCGCCGAAGGTGTTTGCACCGGGCCTGTCTCGGTAGTTCGGACAGAAGCGGCACACTGGCCAACCGTTCCCGGGAGGGTTCGGCAGTGAGCTCGCCCCGGCCGCCCGGATCGAGGAGACTCGCCCGGGCGGCCGTGCTGGGGGCGCTCCGCCTGCTACGCCGCATCGGCGAGCACCTGCTCGCGCAGGGTCTCACAGCAATTGCTGATCAGCCGGGACACGTGCATCTGCGAGATGCCGAGCTGTTCGGCGATACGGCTCTGGGTCATGCCCTGGAAGAACCGCAGGTAGAGGATGATCTGCTCACGCTCGGGCAGCTCGCTCAGCGCGGGCTTCACGGCCTCGCGGTCGACGACCAGGTCGAAGCCGGGATCGGGCTCGCCCAGCGCGTCGGACAGGGCGTATCCGTCCTCGCTGCCCGGCAGCTCGGCGTCCAGCGAGAGGGCGGCGAAGCTGTCCAGGGCCTCCAGGGCGACGCGTACGTCGTCCTCGCTGAGCTGCGCGCACTCGGCGATCTCGGCGATCGTGGGCCGTCGGCCGGGGATCGTCTGGGAGAGCTCCTTCAGGGCGGCGCGCACCCGGTTGCGCAGGTCCTGGACGCGGCGGGGCACGTGCAGGATCCACATGTGGTCGCGGAAGTGGCGCTTGATCTCGCCGGTGATGGTGGGGATCGCGTAGCTCTCGAAGGCGTGGCTGCGGGTGGGGTCGTACCGGTCGACCGCCTTGACCAGGCCGAGTGCCGCGACCTGGCTCAGATCCTCGATGGCTTCGCCCCTGCCCCGGTAGCGTCCGGCGATGCGTTCCGCCATCGGCAGCCAGGACTGGACGATCTCGTCACGCAGCGCCTGCCGCTCGGGACCGTCGGGCAGCGCGGACAGCCGGTCGAAGGCAGCCGCGGTGTCCGGGGCGTCGTCGTGGGGATGCTGCTTCGTTCTGACCGTGACGGGCATGGTGCTCACAACTCCCTCAGGGGGTGCTGAGTGGACAGTCACCATGGGAGAACGCGCGCACAGGCCGGTCGGAGACACCCGCGGCCTGGCGTACCAGCTCCCACGGACGTGCCTCCTGTCCGAAGCACTGGAAAAGACATTCCCCGTCTCCACACACGCAAACAGATTCGTGAATTGTATGACGCGGAGCAATCGACCGATCATGGAGTGTGACCGCCTCCGAGGCTCCGGAAGCATGATTGGGCATTCATATGGCGATGGATGTCATTTTCACCTACGCTGGGAGACGCACCGAATCGACGAACGCGTTGGGGGTGATGTGCCGTGGGCGGCCGGACGACTCGGCAGCGGATGGCGGTCCTGCGTGTGCTCGCGGGCTGTCACGACTTCGTGTCGGCTCAGGAGTTGCACGCCCTGCTGGTCGCGGGTGACCACTCGATCGGCCTGACCACCGTCTACCGGGCCCTGCGGGGGCTGGAGGCGTCGGGCGGACTCGATGTCGTACGAGACGAAGCCGGCGGCCGGCTCTACCGTCGGCGCCCCGAGGACGGGCACCGCCACTATCTGATCTGCCGCTGTTGCGGACGCAGCCGTCCGGTGGACTCCGAAGCCGTGGAGCAGTGGGCGGGGCAGATCGCGTCCGACACCGGCTTCACCGCGGTCGAGCACACCGTCGAACTCACCGGCATCTGCGTCGGCTGCCAACGCGCCGCGGACAAAGGAGAACTGCCGTCATGCCACTGGGAGCCCGCCCGGGAAACCCGGGACCGAGCCCGCAGCTGCGCGAGCTGAAGGAGACCGTGCGCACAGTGCTCGGCCTCGACGACGACACCGCCGTCATCGTCCGGCAGCTCGCCTGTACCGAGCCAGGCTGCCCGCCGCTGGAGACGGTCGTCGCCGTCCTGCCCATGGAGGGCACGGCCCGCCGCTGGACCCTGCACCGCCCCGTCGACCAGATCACCGAGGCCGAACTGAGGGCGGCCCTCATCCCCAGTACACCAGATGGAGCTTGTGAATGACCACGCTCGAACCCCGGGACGAACGCGTCCCCGTCACCGTTTTGACCGGCTTCCTCGGCTCGGGCAAGACGACCCTGCTCAACCGCATCCTCACCGAGAACCACGGACTGCGAATCGCCGTGATCGAGAACGAGTTCGGCGAGGTAGGCATCGACGACGCCCTCGTCCTCGACGCCGAGGAAGAGATCTTCGAGATGAACAACGGCTGCATCTGCTGCACCGTACGAGGAGATCTGATCCGCATCCTTGGCGCGCTGATGCGCAGGCGCGAGAAGTTCGACCACATTCTCATCGAGACCACCGGACTGGCCGATCCGGCACCCGTCGCGCAGACCTTCTTCATGGACGACGAGATCGCCGGGCAGTTGCGCCTCGACGCCATCGTCACCCTCGTCGACGCCGCCCACGTCCTCCAGCACCTGGACGAGGTCAAGCCCGAGGGCGTGGAGAACGAGGCCGTCGAGCAGATCGCCTTCGCGGACCGGATCGTGCTCAACAAGACCGACCTGGCCGACGAGGCCACCGTCGCTGAAGTCACTGCGCGCATCCGCGCCATCAACAGCGGCGTACGCGTCATCCGGGCTCAGCACGCGAAGCTGGACCTCCAGCAGGTGCTGGACGTCGGCGCGTTCGATCTGGAGCGGGTCCTCGCCGACGACCCATCCTTCCTCACCGAGACCGAGCACCAACACGATCTCACCGTCACCTCGGTCGGCATCGACCTGCCGGGCGAGCTCGACGAGGACCGGCTCAATCGGTGGCTGGGGCAGTTGCTCCGCACCAAGGGCGTCGACATCTTCCGCTCCAAGGGAATCCTCGCCATCGCCGGGGCGCCCAAGCAGTACGTCTTCCAGGGCGTCCACATGCTGCTGGACGGCGAGTTCGGCCGGGACTGGCGCGACGGCGAGGAGCGGCGCAACCGGCTCGTCTTCATCGGCCGCAACCTCGACCGGGACGCGCTGGAGCGCGGTTTCGCCGATTGCCTGGCCCGGGCGGGAGTGATCGCGTGAGTGTCGCCTTGGATTGCGACCCGGCCGCCGTCTGGGACGTCCGCATCGACGACGCGCCGGTCGCGCTCAGCGCGCGCGGCGACCTGGTGGCCGTCGCCGGGGCCGAGGGCACGGTCCGCGTCCTCGACGCGGGTGGGGGTCTCCCCGGTCGAGCGAAGCCGAGACTGGGGGAGGGCGCCGAGATCGGTGCCCTGGAGCTGCCCGGCGGTGCATTGAGCGTCGAACTGGCTCCGGATGCCCGCCATTTGGTGGCCACCGGGCCGATGGGGTACGCGCTGTGGCGCCGTGCCGACGGCCGTACGACGGTGCGTGAGTCCGGGGCTTGGTCGGCCGCAGCCGCGTGGGCCGACAACGACCGGGTCGCGGTCGCCTCCGGCCGGCGAGCACTCGTACTCGGCGCGGACGGCGGCGAGTTGTGGAGTACGGACCCGGCCGCGTCGACGGTCACCGACCTCGCCTGGATGCGACAGGGGCGGCGCCTGGCCGTGGCCGCCTATGGGGCCGTGCAGGGGCACGAACGGCACACGGGCAGGCCCGTGGTGACGTACCCCTACATCGGCTCGCATCTCGCGCTCGCCGTCGCGCCCACCGGCCGGTGGATCTGCAGCGGCAACCAGGACGCCTCCATCCACATCTGGCGCACTCGGGACGGTGACGAGCTGACCATGTCCGGCTACCCGGAGAAGGTCTCCCGGCTCGCCTTCGACGAGACCGGGTTCTGGCTGGCCGCCGACGGCGCGCCCGACGTCACGGTCTGGGATTTCTCCGGCAAGGGACCACAAGGCACAGCGCCACGCTCCCTGCGCTGCCACGAGACGGTCACCGCGCTGGCCTGGCGGCCGGGCGCCGCAGGGCACCTCGCCAGCGGCGGCGACGACGGCACGGTCGCGCTGTGGCACGCGACGGCCGCGCGGCCCCAGGCGCTCCTGCGACCGGCGCGCACCCTGGAGGGCGAAGGCTCAGCGGTCGCGGCCCTGGCCTGGGCCGGGCCCCATCTGCTGATCACCGCGTGGCGCGACGGCCGAGTTCGGGCATACGGCGTACCCTCGCGGACCGCGCTGTGACCCCTCGCACGGTGGTGATCGGCGCCGCGCGCGAGCGTCCTTGCACGCTGATCGTCTGCCGGGGGTGCTGCTGCGGGAACCCACGCAAGTACCCTCACGCCGATCACGCCTGGCAGTTGGAGCGGCTGCGAGCCGGTGCCGAGGCGTCCGAGGGACGGTTCGTCGTCCGTACGACGGACTGTCTCGGCCCCTGCGACCAGGCGAACGTCATTGTCGTACAGCCATCCGGGACCGGACGGCGCAGCGGTGGCCGGGCGACCTGGGTCGGCTTCGCGATGGACGACGACTGCACCGAAGAACTGCTGCGGTGGGCGCAGGCCGGCGGGCCGGGCCTCGCCGAGCCCCCGGCCGCGGTGGAGTTGCAGTTCGTGCGCCCGCCACCGGAGGCCCGGGCCCGAACGCGCCGGTGAAGCACCCCGCTAGGCGAAGGCGGCTGCGAGATCCTCGCGGCCGCCTTCCCGCGTCCACGACCGCAGCCGGCCTCAGGCCGCCGAGACGGCCCTCCGGGGACGCACAACGGCGAACGCACCCGCGTAGACGACGGTAGCGACCGCCAGGATCGCGAAACTGGGCGGCACGGAGGGCACGGCATAGCTGAGGGCGAGGCCGGTCCACATCTCCGCGATCCCGAGTCCGGCCGACAACGCCAGGGCGTGGTACGGGCGTTGGGTGAGCCGGTGTGCCGCTCCCGCGGGTGCGGCGAGCAGGCCGAGCAGCAGGAGCGAGCCGACCGCCTGGGTGGCCTCGGCGGCGCAGGCGCCGACCAGGACCAGGAAGGCGAGGCCCAGGAGGCGTACGGGCACACCGCGCGCCGCCGCGACCGCCTCGTCGAGCGAGGCCAACAGCAAGGGCCGCGCCAGGAGCAGTGCGACCGCGCAGATCCCGGCGGCCACCAGCGCCGCGACCGTCGCCTGTCCGCCGGAGATGCCGAAGATCGAGCCGAACAGCACGCTCACCCCCGCCGTGCCGTGAGTGGCACCGCGCGAACTCGTATAGAGGGTGAGGAAGAAGGCGCCCAGGCCCAGCAGCCAGGAGAAGACGCTGCCGATGGCCACGTCGTCGGCCCTGCCGCGCCGGCTGAGTATGCCGACGAGAACGGCCACTGCGATGGTGGCCGCGAACAGCCCGAGCCGCAGATCGACCCCGGCCGCGAGCGCGCCCAGCGCCCCGGTGAACGCCACATGGCTGAGCGCGTCGCCCGTGAAGACCTGGGCCCGCAGCACCAGGAAGTAGCCGACGAGACCGGCCGCCAGGGCGATGGCGGTGCCCGCCAGCAGCGCGTGCACGAAGAAGGGGTGGCCGAAGACACTCAACGGCTGCCCCTGACGGTCACTGTCCAGGCGAGTCGCGCGCCCTTGGCCATCACGAGCCGCGTGCCCCCGGTCATCGGGGCGAGCCGGGCCACTACGTAGCCGGCGAACGCGAAGGTCGTCACATAGAACCCGATCGGATACGGCGAGTAGTACGCGGCCATCAGTCCGCCCCACGTCACCGCGAGGGCGAGCGCCACGGCCACGGCAAGGCTCAACACCGGCCGCACGGTGAGCTGTTGTGCCGTCGCGGCAGGCATCACGAGCAGCGCGAAGACGAGCAGGCTTCCGGTGATCTGGCTCGCCCCCGCCGTGGCCAGCCCCAGCAGGACCAGGAAGGCGGCCGACAGAGCCCGCACCGGAACACCCCGCCCTGCGGCGGCATCGCGGTCGACCGAGGCGAACAGCAGCGGTCGCCCGATCAGCGCCAGTACGGTCAGCCCGGCCGCGGCGACCACGACGAGCGTCAGGACCTGGTTGTCGGTGATGCCCAGGAAGCTGCCGAACAGCAGGGAGTTCACCCCGCCGAGGAACCCCTTGTAGAGGGCGACGAAGAGATAGCCGCAGGCCAGCAGGAACGCCTGGACGGTGCCGGTGAGCGCCGCGTCCTGGCCGGACTCCCGCCGGGGCACGGCGGCGATGACCAGGGCCGCGCCCACACAGAACGCGAAGTAGCCGAAGGACGCGCTGATCCCCAGCAGCGTGGCACCCGCGGCGCCCGGGAAGCTCACCATGGCGAGCGAGTGCCCGGCGAAGCTCTGCCGCCGCACCACCATGAACCAACCCATGACGGCTGCCAGTACGGCGACGACCGTACCGGCCCTGAAGGCGTTGACCATGAAGGGATACGCCCAGATCTGAGCGAAGGGGTTCATGAGGCATGCCGATCGGTGTGCACGGCGGGCGGTTGCGGTGCACCGACCACCACGAGCCGGCCGTCCCGTGCCTGCAGCACCTCGACCGGCGCTCCGTACAGCCGGGTCAGCGTTTCGGTCGTGATCACCTGGTCCGGCGGCCCGGCGGCGACACCGCCCGCGGCGATGTACACCACACGATCCAGCCACGGCAGGATCGGATTCACGTCGTGCGCCACCATCACCACGCTGATCCGCCGCTCCCGGCAGATGCGTCCGAGCAGAGCCGCGACCGCGCCCTGGTGAGTCAGGTCGAGGCTGTCCAGTGGTTCGTCGAGAAGCAGCAACTCCGGTTGGCGTACGAGGGCTTGGGCGATCAGCAGTCGCTGTTGCTCGCCGCCCGAGCAGGCGCCGATCGGGCGGTTCGCGTACGCGGTCGCGCCCACCAAGTCGATGGTCTCGGCGACGCGCGCGCGTTCGGCACGGCGCCGGGCGCTGAACCGTGCGGTCAGCGGCAGCGGTACGCCCTACCGGTGGCCGTCCAGGCCGAGCCGCACGATGTCGGTGCCGCGGATGCGCAGGGACGCGTCGAAGTGGCGGCGCTGCGGCAGATAGCCGACGCGGTCGCCGACCTGGCCGGGCGCCTCGCCCAGTACACGTATCCGGCCCTCGGCGGGCGGCAGCATGCCGAGCAGCATCTTCACGAGGGTCGACTTGCCGGCGCCGTTGGGCCCGAGGACCGCCACGAACTCGCCCTGGTGAACGTCGAGTTCGACGCCCGACCAAAGGATCCGGCCACCGACGCGGGCTGCCGCGCCCCTCAGGCGTACCACTGGCGGACCGGCACGCTCCGTGCGCGGCGGTGGCACCCGATGGCGTACGGCTTCGGAGGTCATCACTTGCCCGTCGCCTCGGCCAGCGCCTTCTTCAGGTGGCGCAACTGCCGTACCTGCCAGTCCTGGAAGGAGGCCCCGGCCGGAGTGAGGGTCTCGGTCACCGTGACGACCGGGATGTGCCGCGCTTTGGCCTCCTTGATCTGGGCCTGCACGTCCGGAGTGGAGTTCTGGCTGTTGTAGACGTACACCTTGATCTGCTTGCTCGCGATCTGCCGATCGATGGCGGCCTTGTCCTTGGCCGTCGGATCGGTGCCCTCGCTGATCGCGTCGAGGAAGGACTCGGGAGTGCGCATCCGCAGGCCGAGGCCGTCGGACAGCGGGCTGACGATGGACTCCGAAGCCCCGATGGGCGCGCCCGCGTACGTCTTCCTGATGCCGGCTATCAACTCGTCGTAGGGGGCGAGGGTCTTGTCCTCGAACTTCTTCCGCTGGGCATCGAAGTACATGGCGTGGCTCGGGTCGAGCTTCTTGTAGTCGGCGGTGATCTTCACGATGACCTTGTGGACGTCGTCCGGGGCGTACCAGCGGTGCGGGTTGTCGCCGGGCTTGAGCCCGACGAGGTCGCCGACCTTGAGTTCCGTGCGGTCGCTGTTGGGGTTGGCGGACAGCAGCTTGTCGGCCCAGGTGTCGTAGCCGATGCCGTTGACGACGGCGTACCGGGCGGTGGCGACGGTGCGGCCGTCGGCGGCGGTGGGTTCGTAGTCATGCGGATCGGCGTTGGGGTTGTTGATCACGCTCCTCACCTTCACGTGACTGCCGCCGAGCTGCTTGGCGATGCTGCCCCAGAAGTTCTCCGCCGCGACCACCTGGATCGGGCCGTCCGATGTCGTGGCGGTGTCCGAGGTGGCCGCGGTCGAGCAGGCGCTCGCACCGACTCCCAGCAAGGCGGTCGCCAGGACGACGGAAGTGCGGCGCATCGGGGCGGGGCGCATGGTGGATCTCCTTCTGAGGGCGGCCGGGCAGCCCGGGGGCATCCGGCACGATCTGTGGACATCCCACAGCCTAGATGAACATGATTTTCAAAACCATGAAGGGGAGGCCTTATTGGAAATCATTGCCAGTTCTTGGCAGGGCCGCCCGGCCACGGACGGCGGCAAGGGTTTTGACAGCAGTCCCCACCACGGTTGACGGCGAGGACTTGACGCCAATCCCCGCCACGGTCGGCCGCGAGGATTTGACAGCCCTCCCCCGGCTCTCCAATCTGTGAACATGGAATCCGTTTTCATCAGAGGGAGTTAGTCGTGCGGATCGCCTTCGTCGGCAAGGGTGGCAGCGGCAAGACCACCCTCTCCGCCCTCTTCTCCCGTCATCTGGCCCGCTCCGGCGCGCCGGTTCTCGCGATCGACGGGGACATCAACCAGCACCTCGCGTACGCCCTCGGGCTCGACGAGGATGAGAACTTCGGTGCGCCGCCGCTGAGTTCGCGCACCGGTGAGATCAAGGACTACCTCCGCGGCACGAATCCCCTGATCCTCTCGCGGGACGCCATGGTCAAAACCACTCCGCCGGGCCGCGGCTCCCGGCTGCTGCGCCTGCTCGGCGACGACGAGATCCATGCCCGCCACGTCCAACACGTGGACGGCGTGGCGACGATGGTGACCGGCGCCTTCGAGGAGAGCGATCTCGGCGTGGCCTGTTACCACTCCAAGCTCGGGGCGGTCGAGCTCTACCTCAACCACCTCGTGGACGGCCCCGGCGAGTATGTCGTCGTCGACATGACCGCCGGCGCCGACGCCTTCGCCTCCGGCCTGTTCACCCGATTCGACCTCACCTTCCTGGTCGCCGAACCCACCCGCAAGAGCGTCTCCGTCTACCGCCAGTACCGCGACCACGCCGCCGAGTTCGGCATTCCCCTCGCCGTGGTGGGCAACAAGGTCGCCGGCGAGGACGATCTGCTCTTCCTCGAGGAACACGTGGGAAGGGATCTGCTGACCCACTGCGCACACTCCTCCTGGGTGCGTGCCCGGGAGCAGGGCCGCGACCACGGCGAGCTGGAACCGCACAACACGGACGCTCTGCGGCAGATGCGCCGGGCCGTCGACGTCCGTACCAAGGACTGGGCCGCCTTCCAGCGGCACGCCGTCGAGTTCCACCTGCGCAACGCCATCGCCTGGGCCAACCGGACCACGGGCCTGGATCTCACCGCCCAGATCGACCCCGGCTTCCGGCACGGACCGGCCGCACTGACCGCATTCGTCTGAACCCTCCGGCGATCACCGACCGCCGCGCAGGCTTGCCCTCTCATCGATCACGACCAGACAGGACACCCGCTTCATGTCGCTCGACGTCTCCCCGCAGCTGCTCGCCGAAGCCCAGCACGGTCAGGTGCGGGAAGAGGATTTCGTGGAAACCGTCCGCACCTCCCTGCCGTACGCCTACGGCCTCGTCGCCCGCCTGGCCGGCGAACTGCGCGGGGGCACCGCCGAGTTCGCTGACAACCACACCCCGCCGGCCTCCGAGAAGGAGCGCGGCCAGCTGCTGCGGGCCCTGGCCAGCGACGCGATCCGGGGGTGCCTGGAACGGCACTTCGGTGTCGCCCTGGCCTTCCAGAACTGCCACCGTGTCGCGGTCTTCCACCCCGAGTCCCACGGCAGCGAGACCTATACCCGCTTCCCTGCGCGCGCAGGTCCTCAACCAGTCGCCCGAGTTCCGCGACTGCTGACGCTCACCGCTGCGTGGGGGCGCGCGCCTCTGCCGGACCGTCAGGAGGGAATGAGGGGAAGATCGTCCGTGTACCCGTTCACCGGTCGGGCGATCTTCTTGACGGTACGGGCGTCGAGTGCGGCCGAGGCGGATCTCGTACCCAGAGTCCCGCCGGGGTGCCAGGTTCCCGTGACGGACACCCACGTGTTGGCGGGCAGGATCTGAGACCCGTAGATCTGCACCTTCACGGACTGGGCGTCCGCCGCGCAGCACGAGATGATGATCCGGGTCAGATACCAGCTGTCGCCCTGCTTCCCGGGCGTCACGAAACCGGTCATCTGGATGCTGCGTCCTTTGATGGACTGCTTGCTGTCCTGTTGCGCGCGGCTGGTGAAGTCGGAAAGGGTCATCGGGACCGGCGAGGTCGCGGGCAGCGGATCGAAGTGCCTCTGCTCCGCGACGGCCTTGGGGCGCTCGCGCGAGGCGGTGTACGCGCCTAGCGCCGGCGGGGCGTAGACCAGCAGACTCAGCGCGGGAAGGAAGAGCAGCCAGGCGACCCGGGGCACGGTGGAGTGGTCGTGCCCGTGACCGTGCCCGTCGCCGTCGTGGCCGCCGTGCTCATGACGCTCACCATGCTCGTCGCCCCCGGCCGGTCCCCGGTGCGACCACGCCTCCGCCACTCCCAGCAGGAGCAGCACCACGCCGGACGCGATCAGTATCGGACGCATCCCCTCCTTGACGTACCTGAGGCACAGGTCGGTGAAGAGCGAGGCGTGCAGCAGACCGAGGCCGCTGAGGACGAGCAGGATCTCCTGGAGGCGCCGTTTCACAGCAGCACCCCTCCGATCAGCGCGCTGCACATCACCGCGACCACTGTGGTGGCTGCGGAGAACCGGACCGCGAAGGCCCGCCCGAAGGTGCCTGCCTGAAGGGCGATCAGCTTCAGGTCGACTATCGGTCCGACCACCATGAACGCCAGCCGCGCGAGGGGCGAGAAGCCGGTGAGCGAGGCCGCGACGAACGCGTCGGCCTCGGAGCACACCGCGAGCAGAATGGCGAGCGCGGCCAGGAACAGTACCGACAGCCACGGCGAGCCGGAGAACGCGTCGAGCACGGAGCGCGGGACCGTCACGTTGAAGGTGGCCGCCGCCATGGCCCCGACGACCAGAAAGCCGCCCGCGTGCAGGAAGTCATGCCGAAAGCCGGTCCGGAACTCGGTCCAGCGGCTGTGTCCCGGCCGGTGTCCGGTGTGCCGCACGGTCGGCTTGAGCCACTTCTCGCGGCCAAGGAAGAGCCACAGCCAGCCCATCACGACGGCGGTGGCCAGCGAGGCGAGCAGCCGGGCCAGCACCATGGCGGGACTGCCGGGGAAGGCGATGGCCGTGGCGGTCAGCACGACCGGGTTGACGGCGGGGGCCGACAGCAGGAACGCGAAGGCGGCGGCCGGGGTGACACCCCGGCCGATCAGGCTGTTCGCGACCGGCACCGACGCGCACTCGCAGCCTGGCAGGACGACCCCGGCGATTCCGGCGACCGGGACGGCGAGCACGGGCCGACGGGGCAGCACCCGGCTGAACACCCGCGCCGGTACGAACGCGTTGATCGCGCCCGACAGGGCGGTGCCGAGCAGCAGGAACGGCAGCGCCTGCACGGTGACGGCGAGACAGACGGTCCGCCAGGCCTGCATGGCCGGTTCGTCCATCCACCGGCTGAGCACGTAGAGCGCCGGACCGGAAAGGGCGGCCGCCGCCAGCATGAAGGGCCAGAACCGGGGCCAGCCTCGTACGGAGACGTCGTCGGTAGCCTCGGGGGCCGCCTCCGCCTCCTCGATGAGTACATCTGTCTTCTGCACGCCAGCTCCGGATGTCGGGTGATCGAATGGAACATAGCGCGCGCCGAACCTCACACCTCACCAGCACCGCCTGCTCCGGCGAGATTTATGTGAAGAATGACCCACATGGGGGCGTACCGCGCCCGGCTCCGGGCGGCATCGCGGAGTGACCGGCCGCCGGTGCGGCCGGGTACCGGCCGTGGAGGGCTATGAGTCGCGTGCCGAGCCGCCGAGGGCCGCAGCGCGCTGTTCGTGCCGCTTCAGGGCAATCTCGCCCCGGCGGAGGTTCTCCCGCGCGAAGGCCGCGCCTCCCTGCAGCGTGAGGTGGGGGCCGATGCGCTCGGCGGTGGCGAAGTACTCGTCCGTACGACCGGCCAGGAGGCGTTTCTTGCACGCGTGGGACGCGGGCCGGTTTGTCGGTGGCCCACTCCACGCGCTCGGCGATCGCGGCGCGGACGGCCTCGATGTCGCCGACGTCGACGCACTGGACCTTGGCTGGGCGCGTTCGACGACGCGCTGCCAGTCATAGGTGTCCGACAGCCGGGGCCGGGCGGCCCGGCGGCGCATGCTGAATGAGTGCAGCCGCACGCCTGATCAGGTCTTGTCCGGGTCGCCGTCACCCACTTCGGAAGCGGTGGAAGCAGCGGCCGCGGAGCGGGAGCCGACAAGCAGCAGGCACAGCACCGCGAAGCCGGCGACGATGCCCGCCAGGACGAGCAGCGGGTCGAGCGGCCGGGCAGAAGCGGCGGCGCTGTAGGCCGCGATCCCTGGCCGGTGGTCCGGCGAGCGGTGCCCGAGCCGGCCGGGACATCACTGTGGCCTCCTCGGCTTCGGCACTTGGGGCAGCGGCTCGGAGATACCGCGCCCGTCGAACGGTGAAGGGTCCGGGTGCAGCCGGCGGCCCCTGTCCGGGACGGCGGTCATGAAGGCCACGGCCACGGCGGCCACGAGAGCGGCAGCGATCGCGATGACCACGGCCGGGGACCACTGGAGGATGGCCGCCCCCGCCGCGGCGCCCGCGAGCATGACGGCGACGGAGCCGAGCCGGCGGTGCGGCTTGGCTCCTGGCCCGCCGGTCAGCGCGCTGTCCGCGGTCAGGCCGGTGAGGGTCAGCGTCAGCACGGTGGTGGTCAGGTCGGGGGCGCGGAGGTGGCGGACGGTGCTGTTCTGCACGCCGAGGGCCGCGGCGAGGACGGCGATGGTGGCGAACCTTCCGTCTCCGGTGAAGGGCAGCACGCTGGTCGCGGTGAGCACGGCGACCAGGCCGAGAACGACCGCTTCGCCCGTGAACGCGGTGGCCAGCCAGCGGACTGGTCCGGTGGCGGCAAGGGTGTGCGCGGCCCGGCCACCGGCCAGCGCGCCGAGGAGGAACCCGGTGATCGCGATCAGCGAGGCGACCGCCGAGACGCCGGAGTGCGGAGCTGCGCTGAAGCCGAGGAACACCACGTTGCCGGTCATGTTCGCAACGAACACCCGACCCAGCCGCAGGTAACTGACGGCGTCGACAAGTCCGGTAACCGCGGTCAGGGTCAGCAGCGCGGTCACGGTCCGGCGGGAAGCGAGCGGCAAGGGGACAGCCATGGATATGCACCTCCGGGGAAGGAGCCCGGGTCAGCTGATCGTGCCGAGCGCGGCGCTGACGCTGGTGATGATCGCCCCACCGATCGCGATGGCGACGAAGGAGCGCAGGAACCCGGTATTGAAGAAGCGCCACCGGATCCAGGCCAGGGTCACCAGTTCGAAGGTGATCGTGGTGAGTGCCACGACCAGCGCGACGCGGTAGTCCGGGATCAGGAACGGCAGGGCGTGCAGCACGCCGCCGAGGAATGTGCCGGCCCCGGTGATCGAGCCACGCAGGTAGGGGCTCCCCCGCCCGGTCAGGTCCCCGCTGTCGGACAGGCCTTCGGAGAAGGCCATGCTGATGCCGGCGCCGATTGAGGTGGCCAGCCCGGCGAGGAATGCGTAGAGCGGCCGGTGAGTGGCGAACGCGACCGCGAAGACAGGGGCCAGCGTCGAGAGTGAGCCGTCGATCAGACCGGTCATCGCGGGCTGCGCCCGCTGCAGCAGGAACGATCGCTCGTCCCGGGGCGGCCTGGAAGGGCGGGTCAGCTGGAGGAGAGTCATGCTACGGACTCCTTGCTGATCTAATACTGAACGTATCGTTTCGTATAGGCACAACCAGGAGAGCGCGTGGGGTGTTCCCCGTTTGCTGCCTTCAAGCTGCGATCTCGCGAGAGTGGCCGGCCGGTGTGGCAGGCAGGGCCGGTGCGACCAGAGAACGCCGCAGTCGGGCACGCGGCTATAACGACACCAGGAGTACAGTTTCTGTGGTGCGATACCTCAGGGCCCCTGCCAGGGAGCGACGGAGGAATCATGCGGAAGACACGGCTTCGGACCCGCCCGCTGGGCAGCACCGCCGCGGAGATCAACCGCGTCGGTTTCGGCGCGTACATCAGCTTCGCCACGCAGATGCTCGCCTCCAGCGAGGGGACGCTACTGACTGAGCTCGGCGGCATCGACCCGGAGCCGGCCGCTCGCGCGATGACCGGATCCGCGATCGGGTCACCCATGCTGCAGGCGCGCGCTTCCCTCGTCCTCGACCTGCCCGAGCAGGCGTGGTTCGATGTGCGACTCATGCACAACGACATCCGCCTCGCGCTGGAGGCCGCCGACGTCCCCGCAGCCTCGGCCGCCGACAGCGTCCTGCGCCATGCCGAGGAGATGGGCTATGGGCACCGCGACGTCGCCGGCCTCTTCCAGGTGTCGGCCCGCACGGCCGCGGAAACCGCAAGGGCTGCCGGGCCGGGCACACCGGTGAACGCAGCCGACGCCGGACGCAAGGCAGCGTGACCGCAGACATGACCACCAAAGGGCCGCAGCGCGGGCGGCAACGCAGCGGCAACGACAGAGCCGAGGCTCCGCCGCCCGGTGCGACCGCGGCCGCGCAGACACCGCCGCGCGGCCGGCCCCGCAGTCAAAAGGCGCACAAGGCCGTCCTCGAAGCAGCCGCGGAGCTCCTGCTGGACCGCGGCCTGTCCGCGGTCAGCATGGACGCCGTCGCGGAGCGGGCCGGGGTCAGCAAGGCCACCATCTACCGCTGGTGGCCGACAAAGGAAACGCTCGCTCTCGACGCGCTGTACACCGAATGGGCGGCCGCACACCCCTATCCCCGGGACACCGGCACCCTGCGCGGCGACCTGCTCTCGCTCCTGCGCCCCTGGGCCCGGCTGGCCCGCACCCGGCCGTACGGCCGGGTGATCGCGGCGCTGCTCACCCAGGCCCAGACCGACGCGGCATTCGCGACCGAGTACCACCACCGTGTGGTCGAACCACGCCGGGCACAGGCCCGAGCCATCTTCCAACGCGCCATCGAGCGCGGCGAGATCCCCTCCGACACCAAGGTCGAAGTAGCACTCGACCTGCTCTACGGCCCGCTCTACCACCGGCTCTTGCACGGCCACGCACCGCTGGACGACCGGTTCGTCAAGGACGCCGTCGAGATGGCGCTCCGCGGCATCCAGCCGGCCCACGACCACGCCACCAAGCCGGCCGATCAGTCCGGACGCGGGACAGCGAAGGGCCGCACGGCATGACACCCCGCTTGGCCGGAGACATGGCCCGAGCCCCCGATCACCACGATCACGGACACCAGCAGCTACAGGAGCGACGACGGCTGCCCGATCGACGCGAGCGGTGCGGCACGCGCCGAGTCCGCCGCCGACGCGCTTCCCACGGCTGATCGGGTACTGGTCTCCCCCACTGAGCGCTGCCGGGAAACGTCGTCGGGCCTCGGCCTCGCCGTCGTGGAGGAGCCTGAGCTGCGTGGTCTGGACGTGGCCGTTGGCGGGGCCGCACGCTCGACGAGGTCAGCGCCGGAGAACCGGACGCGATGGTCCGCTGGCTGACGGACGCAGACGCAGCACCCCACGGCAGGGAGTGGGTGCGGGCGCTGTGCGAGCGCGCCGCCCGGTGGCTGGACGCGTCCGCGCGGATCGCGGGCAGGACCCTCGCCCTGGTGGAGCCGGAGATCGGTACGGGCCGTGGCGGTCACGGTCCTCAAAGCACCCGAGGTGGCCTTCTGGCGGCTCGACGTACCACCGCAGACAGCGACCGACGTCAGCGGACGGGCACAGGACGACAGCTGCGGGTCCGACTTGCGAGGCGCTCCGCCCCTTACAGGCAGTGCTCCTCGTTCACAGTGGCGCGACCGTGCCGGAATTCCAGCGGCTTCCGTCATGCCGTCGTCGAGTGCGCAGCGACCGGACCGCGCGTCGGGTTCCTGGCCAAGACCACGCCTCCGACGCCAGCGCCGAGTGCGAAACCGCAGGAGTGGATCACGCAGCCGGCGCGGTCCGGTCGCCGGCATGCGGTGGGTTCTCACCACGCGGCACCGGACCGCAGCACCCGGGCCGGAATCTGGTCGGCCTTCGGTGCCCGGTCCTTGATCGCCAAGCCGCGCAGCACTCCGGTAGTGACGCTGACACGAAAGCTCCACGCGCGGGGCAGGCGACTGGTCGTCCGCCGACCCAGCCTGCGGGAGGCGCGGCCATTCGGGTGGACCGTGACGCACCCCCGTCGTGCGGGGGGACCAGGGAACACGGGCTCATCGAGCGTTCTTCGCTCGCATCGGTGATCGATTGAAGTGGCAACCTGACGATGGCCGACCCACACTGAAGCTGGCAGTTCTTGATCAGGAAAGGGCACGCGCCTCAAGCTTCCGATGGCTCGGCGAGCCGCTCTTCGGTGCCGAGGGCTCCGAACCCGCCACCAGCGGCCATCGGCGATCCAGACGTCCTCCAGGAGATCGAATGGTGGAACAGTCCTCCGAGGTCCCTATATCCGGACCGGACGAAAGCGCCGTGAGCAGGCGGAGCGGCGCCGGCCCGGCGAGGACAGAGACCGAGAGGGAACTCGCGGACGCACTGGCTGACGTCGTGTGCGCCGAGCGCGTTCCGGTCGACAGCGACTTCTTCCGCGACCTCGGCGCCAACTCGCTGGTCATGGCCCAGTTCTGCGCGCGGGTCAGGAAGAGAACGGACCTGCCGTCCCCGTCCATGAAGGACATATATCGGTATCCCACGATCCGAAGCCTGGCGGCGGCTCTCGCGGAGGCCGCTCCCACTCCTGTCGATTCAGCGATCCCCACGTCGGCGTCCGCGCCCATGACGTCGGCGGCTCAGGTGACACGCACGAGGAGGCTGAATCATGTCCTCTGCGGAACATTCCAGTTGCTGGCTTTCCTGGGATACTCCATTGTCGCCGGATTCGTCACTGCCAGAGGGTACGAGTGGATCGCCACCGGTTCAGGTGTGACCGACATCTATCTGCGGTCGCTGCTGTTCGGGGGTGTCGGGTTCATCGCTCTGTGCGTGTTCCCGGTCATCGTCAAATGGCTCCTCATCGGCCGCTGGAAGCCCGACGAGTTCCCCGTCTGGGGCCTGGCCTATCTGCGCTTCTGGCTCGTCAAGGTACTGCTCCACGCGAATCCGATGGTCTTTTTCGTCGGAAATCCTCTGTACGTGATGTATCTCCGCGCGCTGGGATCGCGGATCGGCAAAGGAGTCACGATCCTCTCCCGCTCCGTCCCGGTCTGCACCGACCTGCTGACGATCGGCGCCGGAACGGTGATCCGCAAGGACTCTTTCTTCCTCGGCTACCGGGCACAAGCCGGGCATATCCAGACCGGCCGTATCACTCTCGGCTGCGACGTGTTCATCGGCGAGAAAACCGTCCTGGACATCGACACCTCGATGGGCAACGGCGCACAGCTCGGTCACTCGTCCGCCCTGCACCGCGGCCAGGCGGTCCCGGACGGAGAGCACTGGCACGGGTCCCCGGCCCAGCCCACGGCGATCGACTACGTGCGGGTCGCGCCGGCCGGGTGTGGCACCGCGCGCCGGGCCTGGTACGGCTTCCTCACACTGCTCCAACTGTTCTTCCTGTACATTCCGCTGGCCGTCGGCGGGGTGTACATGCTGTTCACCCAAGTACCGGCGATCGGCAAACGACTCGACCCGCAGACGGCAGCGCTGGCGCCGCCGAAACTCATTTCCGACGCGCTGGCCCTTTCCCTCGTGACGTTCTTCGGCTTCGTCGTCTTCGGCCTCATCATCCTGTGCACCGTTCCGCGTCTGCTGGGTCTGGCCGTCAAGCCCGACAGGGTCTATCCGCTCTACGGATTCCACTACGGGCTGCACCGGGTGACAGTTGGCATGACGAACATCAAGTTCTTCGCCTGGCTCTTCGGCGACAGCTCCTACATCGTGCACTACCTTCGCGGCCTCGGATACGACTTGTCACAGGTCGAGCAGACCGGGTCGAACTTCGGCACTGAAGTGCAGCACGAGACCCCCCTTCTGGTTTCTGTCGGCAGCGGGACGATGGTGGCCGATGGGCTCTCCCTCATCAATGCCGACTACTCCAGCACGTCCTTCCGGATATCCCGGGCATCGATCGGGCCGCACAATTTCCTTGGCAACAACATCGCCTATCCCGTCGGCGGCAGGACGGGGGACAACTGCCTCCTGGCGACGAAGGTGATGGTTCCCCTCGACGGTGAGATCCGCGAAGGCGTCGGACTCCTCGGCTCGCCGTGCTTCGAGATTCCCCGATCGGTGGAGCGCGACACCCGTTTCGACCATCTCAGGACAGGGGACGAACTACGCCGCAATCTCGGCGCGAAGAATCGCTACAACGCCCGATCAATGGTCGGCATGCTGCTCGTGCGGTGGCTGCACGCGTTTCTCCTCACGATGTTCGGCCTCGCCTCCATAGATCTGTACGGCGTGCTCGGACACGTGGTGATCGCCGGATATCTGGCATTCACGCTCGGGTTGTCCACTGCCTACTACGTCCTGCTGGAACGCTGCATCACGTCGTTCCGTGCGCTGCGCCCCCAGTTGTGCTCCATCTACGAGCCGTACTTCTGGTGGCACGAGCGCCTGTGGAAGGTGCCGGAGCACTACCTCAACGTTTTCAACGGCACCCCCTTCAAGAGCCTCGTCTGGCGGCTGCTGGGCGTTCGCATCGGCAGCAGGGTCTTCGACGACGGCTGCTACCTGACGGAGCGGACGCTCACCACCATCGGCGACGACTGCACGCTCAACGCCGGGAGCAAAATCCAGTGCCACTCGCAGGAGGACGGCACCTTCAAGTCCGACGTCACCACGCTCGGCGCCGGCTGCACCCTGGGCGTCGCGGCCCACGTGCACTACGGCGTGACCATGGGCGACGGTGCGGTACTGGCACCCGATTCCTTCCTCATGAAAGGCGAGGAAGTCCCCGCGCACGTGCGGTGGGGTGGCAACCCTGCCGTGGACATGCCGGATACCGCCGACCAGATCGGCAGCAGCGGCCAGGCAGCGCCACTCCTTTCGACCAACGCCGCTGCGGCGACCCTGAGTTGAGGAAGGCCATTCGATGGAAACGCACGTGGAAGCGGACCGGGAGTTCTGGAGCCGTGTGCTGACCGCTCGTGGTGTCACGGCGGTGCCGCGGTGGGTTCGGGAGCCGGTTCCGGGAGCGGCTGAGCACGAGGCATCCGTGCCGGACGACGTGGCGGACGCGATGCGTGGGCTGGTGCGGCAGTGGGGAGTGCCGGTCAGTGCGCTGCTGCTGGCGGCGCATGCCAAGGTGCTGGCCGCGTTGTCCGGCGAGCAGGAGGTGGTGACGGGTTACGCCGCCGGGGTGCGAGGCGGGCCGTTGCCGTGCCACCTGGCCGTTCCCCCGGGGTCCTGGCGTGCACTGGTGTCGACCGCTTGTGACGCCGAGGCAGAGGTGCTGGCGCACCGGGAGTTCCCGGTGGATGAACTGCGGCGGGAGCTGGGAGCGGCAGAGCCGTCGTACGAGGTCGTCTTCGGCCCTCTGGGAGCCGAGGACGCGCTTGTCGACGATGCCGTACTGCATGTGCGTTGGTCTGACCGGGACGGACGGCTGAGGCTGAGGCTGCGGTACCGCACGGACGTACTGGATGCCGCATGCGCGGCCCGTATCGGCGGCTATCACCTGACGGCGCTCCGGCTGCTGACGGCCGACGCGGACGCCGACCACGCGCGGCAGAGCCTGCTGTCGGCCGACGAGGAACGTGAGCAGTTGGAAGGGCTGGCCGGGCCCCGGCGGTTGCTGCCGGACGCGCGTGCGCACGAACTGTTCGAGCAGCGTGTGCGGGCGCATCCGGAGGCGGTGGCGGCGGTGCACGGCGAGCAGGAGTGGACGTACGGACAGCTCAATGCGCGCGCGAACCGGTTGGCGCGGGCGCTGGTGGAGCGCGGGCTTGGCCGGGAAGACGTCGTCGCCGTGGTCACCGAACGCAATCTCGACTGGCTGGCCGCGACGTTGGCGGTGTTCAAGGCGGGAGGCGCGTACCTGCCGATCGAGCCGCACTTCCCGGCCGGTCGTATCGCGGCGACGTTGTCGCGCGCGGGGTGCCGACTGGTCCTGACCGAATCCGGCAGCACCCACACCCTCGACGGGGCGCTGGCCACTTTGCCGGAGACCGAGAGGCTGCTGATCGAGGCGGCCTACGCGGAACAGCACACTGACGGTGATCTCGGGGTGGAGGTCGACGCCGACCAGCTCGCCTACATCTACTTCACGTCTGGCTCCACCGGCGAGCCGAAGGGGGCGATGTGCGAGCACGCGGGCATGCTCAACCATCTCTACGCCAAGATTGACGACTTGGGGATCGGCGAGGGGTGCGCGGTTGCGCAGACTGCCCCCCAGTGCTTCGACATCTCGCTGTGGCAGCTGGTGTCCCCGCTGCTGGTGGGCGGGCGGACGCTGCTGGTCGGGCAGGACGTGATCGTGGACGTGGAGCGGTTCGTCGACACGCTGGTCCGCGGCCGGGCCGGTGTGGCGCAGGTCGTGCCCTCCTATCTGGAGGTCGTGGTCTCGTATCTGCAGCAGCACCCCCGCACCCTTGCCGACCTGCGGTGTGTGTCGGTGACCGGTGAGGCGTTGAAACGGGAGCTGGTCCAGCGCTGGTTCGCGATCCAGCCGGGGATCAAGCTGGTCAACGCCTATGGACTGACCGAGACGTCGGACGACACCAACCACGAGGTCATGGACGGGGTACCCGAGCGCGTGCTCCTGGGGCGTGCGGTCAACAACGTGCGCGTGTACGTCGTGGACGAGCATCTGTCGTTGGTGCCACTGGGCGCCCCGGGGTTGATCGCATTCTCCGGCGTCTGCGTGGGCCGGGGGTATGTCAACGATCCCGAGCGGACCCGTGAGGCCTATCGGAAGGACCCGTACCGGCCTGGTGAGCGGCTCTACCTCGGGGGTGACTGGGGACGCTGGCACCCCGGCGGCAAGCTGGAGTTCCTCGGTCGCCGGGACAACCAGGTCAAGATCCGCGGCTTCCGTATCGAGATCGGCGAAGTCGAGAACGCCCTGCTGAGGGTGGCCGGGGTGCGCGACGGTGCGGTGGTCTGCGCCGAGCGGGCCGGCCAGAGCAAGCACCTGATCGCTTTCTACACGGGCCGGCACCGGCAGGCACACGTGCTGCGCGAGGAGCTGGGCGCCGTACTGCCCGGCTACATGGTCCCCTCGGCCTTTCACTGGCAGCCCCTCCTGCCGCTGACCGCCAACGGCAAAATCGACAGGAAGGCTCTCACCGCTCTGGCCGAACAAACACAACCGCCCGTACACAGCGACGACGCCAGGGAGGACGACCGCTCTCCCCTCAACCCGACCGAGCAGAAACTGGCGGCCGCCTGGGCGGAGCTGCTGGGCGTCCCCGAGCACCAGATCAGCCGGGAAGACCACTTCTTCGAGTCCGGGGGCACCTCCCTGTCAGCAGTCAAACTCACCATCGCGCTCGACCGCGCGGTGTCCCTCAAGGACATCACCCGGCACCCGGTACTCGCCGACCTGGCCACCCTCCTCGACGGCACGACCCGGCAGCACCCGGAGCTGCTTCAGCCACTGTCGGAAGCGGGCGGTGCGCCGGAGTACGCATTGGTGTGCCTCCCCTACGCGGGCGGCAACGCGGTCAACTACCAGCCGATGGCGAGCGCCCTCGCGGGCAGCGGCATGGCGGTCCTCGCGGTGGACCTGCCCGGTCACGATCTGGCTTCCCAGCACGAGCCGTTCGCATCGATCACACAGGTGGCGGAGCGGGTCGCCGCCGAGATCACCGCGCGTGGCCTGACCCGGGTCCTGCTGTGGGGCCACTCATCAGGAACCGCGCCGGCCATGGAGACGGCCAGGAAGCTCCAGGAGCACGGTGTGGAGGTGACGCGGCTGTTCCTCGGTGCGCAGCTGCTCGGCACCGCCGCCGATCGGCGCGCCGCCATCAGCGAACTGACGAGCCGCAGCAACGCCGAGATCGCCGCGCAGCTGACCGCGGACAGCGGCTACCCCGAACTCGCGGAACTGAACGCGCAGCACGCCGAGTACATCGGTGCCGCCTACCGACACGACTGCGTGGCCGCACACCGCTATTTCCGCGATGCCCTGGAAACCCCACCGCCGGTGAGGCTGTCCGCGCCGGTCTCGGTGGTCGTCGCCGCCGACGACCCGCACACAGTCGGCCACGCCCACCGCTACCGGGACTGGCTGCTCCTGGCCGAGCAGGTGGATCTGCACGAGCTCGCCGATGGTGGCCACTACTTCCCACGCACCCGTCCGGCCGAGGCAGCACAGGCCGTCCTGGGTGTCGTAGCACCACTGGCCTCCTCCTGAGCCTCGTAGAGCGTCCAGACGGGCAACCGAAAGGAAACAGAGATGACGTCCTCACCCCTGACAGCACCCCTCGACGTGGAACTGCCGTCGGACAGACCCGCGATCCTGCACGTCGAGTCCCCTGGTGACGCATCCAGTTGGGCGGCCGAGTACCGCGAGTCGCTGCGTGCGCAGGTCACCGAGCATGGGGCGCTGTTCGTCCGCGGCCTGGAACTGCGGGACGCGTCGCAGGTCGGTGCCGTCTTCGCGGGGCTCGCCGGTGGTCTCATGCCGGAGAGAGAGGCCTTCGCCCCCCGTCAGGCGTACGGCCCGGGGCTGTACTCGTCCACGACCTGGCCGGCCAACCAGCCGATGTGCATGCACCACGAACTGAGCTACCGGCTGGAGATTCCCGGCCTGATGCTGTTCGCGTGTCTGACCGCGCCGGGCCATGGCGGGGCGACCGCAGTAGCCGACGGGGAACAGGTGCTCCAGGCGCTGCCCACCGGGGTGAGGGAACGGTTCGAGCGGGAGGGCTGGCTGCTGACCCGCTCCTACAACGACGAGATCGGGGCGTCCCTGACCGAGTCGTTCGGCACCGACGACCGCACCGAGATCGAGCGCTACTGCCGAGCCCACTCAATCGACTTCACCTGGCAGCCCGACGGCTCCCTGCACACCGTGCAGCACCGCAGCGCCATCGTGCGGCACCCGCTCACGGGCAGGCGCTGCTGGTTCAACCAGATCGGCTTCCTCAACGAGTGGACGCTGGCCCCGGAGGTGCGCGAGTACCTGGTGGACGTCTACGGCGAGGACGGACTGCCGTTCAACACCCGCTACGGAGACGGCACCCCGATCAGCGAGGACGTCGTCCAGCTGCTCAACACCACCTACGAGCAGCACACCCGACGCGAGCCCTGGCAGGCCGGTGACCTGATGCTCGTCGACAACATTCGCACCGCACACAGCAGAGAGGCCTTCACCGGAGAGCGGCAGGTACTGGTCGGCATGGCCGAGCCCCGCCGCCTGGCCGACTGCTGCCCGACCTCGGAGGCGAGCCAGCGATGACCCATCTGTTGTCACACGCCACCCAGCCGGCCACGCCTCACCCGGCTTCGGCGCCGACGTTCGCGGTGATCTCCGGTACGCAGGTGCAGCAAGCGCTCAGCGGACGCGAGAAACAGATCGTGGAACTGGTCGAGGCCACCTACCGGCTGCACGGCGCCGGGGACTCGGTCAACCCGCCGTCCTACTTTCTGCGCTTCCCCGACCGCCCCGGCGCCCGGATCATCGCGCTGCCGGCCTCCGTCGGCGGGTCGGTTCACGTGGACGGCCTCAAGTGGATCTCCAGCTTTCCGGACAACGTGAGTGCCGGGCTGCCCCGGGCCTCCGCGGTCCTCATCCTCAACGACCCCGACACGGGCTACCCCTTCGCCTGCCTGGAAAGCTCCATCATCAGCGCGACCAGAACCGCGGCGTCCGCCGCGCTGGCCGCCCACTGGCTCAGCGGCACCCGACCCCGCCCCAGCCGTGTCGGATTCTTCGGTACGGGCCTGATCGCCCGTTACATCCACACCTTCCTGTCCGGCACCGGCTGGACGTTCGACACGACCGGCGTGTACGACGTGTCCGCCGACAGCACCAGCGGCTTCTGCGGCTACCTGCGGCAGGCCGGCACCACCGGAGAGGTCACCGTCCACGACGGCGCCGAGGACCTCATCCGCTCCAGCGATCTCGTGGTCTTCGCCACCGTCGCCGGCGAACCTCACGTCAGCGACCCGGCCTGGTTCACCCACAACCCCCTGGTCCTGCACGTCTCCCTGCGCGACCTCGCCCCCGAGATCCTGCTGGCCTCCGCCAACTTCGTCGACGACGTCGAGCACTGCCTGAAGGCCGACACGTCCCCCCATCTGGCCGAGCAGCGCACCGGCAACCGCGACTTCCTGAACGGCACCCTCAACGACGTGATGCTCGGACGGGCCGCCCCGCCGACCGACCGCCCAGTGATCTTCTCGCCCTTCGGACTCGGCGTCCTCGATCTCGCCGTCGGCAAGTACGTCTACGACGAAGCAGCAGGGGCGGGGAACCTCCGCCTCATCGACGACTTCTTCCACGACCTGCGCCGGTACGGCTGAGGCCACTGTCCACGTCCTCGTATCAGGAGGCCCACCGTGCCCGTCATCTCTGCTCCCCATGACTTCAACGAAGGCCGTCTCTTCGTCGACCTCGAGTCGATATTCGGATGCCCCCTCTACCTGAAGTGCGAGGGCTTCAACTTCGCCGGCTCCATCAAGTTGAAGGCCGCGAACGAGATGGTGGAGAGCGCCGAGCGCGACGGAATCCTGACGCCCAATTCCATCCTCGTCGAATCCTCGTCCGGAAACCTGGGCGTGGCGCTCAGCATGATCGCCGCCAGCAAGGACTACCGGTTTCTGTGTGTGACGGACGCCCGCTGCAACCTGTCGACCAGACTGCTGATGGAGGCTCTCGGCAGCAAGGTGCACGTGGTGGCCGACCTCGACGCCAACGGCGGCTTCCTGAACACGCGGATCAACTACGTCCGTGCGCTGTGTGCGTCCGACAATCGATACGTGTGGCTCAGTCAGTACACCAACGCGGGCAACTGGCGGGCGCACTACCGCACGACGGCGCCGGAGATCGCCAGCCACTTCCCACGACTGGACGTGCTGTTCGTCGGGGCGGGCACCACCGGGACACTGATGGGCTGCGCGCGCTACTTCCGGCGATGGCACCGGCCTGTGCGGATCGTCGCCGTGGACAGCGTGGGCTCGGTGGCCTTCGGCGGCACGCCGGGCCGCCGGATGATTCCCGGCCTGGGCATGAGCATGCGTCCCCCGCTGCTCGACGAGTCCTACGTGGATGAGGTGATCCAGGTGGAGGAGGCGGACACCATCCGTACATGCCACCACATGGCCAGACGCGGCTTCCTGTTCGGCGGTTCCACGGGGACGGTGGTCAGCGGCGCGACGGACTGGTTGGCCCGGCACGACACACGTGGCATCACCGCGGTGGCGATCGCGCCCGATCTCGGCGAGCGCTACCTCGACACCATCTACCAGACCAACTGGCTGCAGGATCTGTACGGCGATCACGTACTCGGCTCCGAGCAGATGAGCGCGGCATCCCGGGGAGGCAAGTCCGCACCACGGACGCCGGGCAGCGGACCGAGGTCATAGCTGCCCATCCCGTGCCATGCGTCACCAGCTCCCGGCCGACCGTTCGAGCCGAGAGACTCAGTCTCGACTCCGGTTTCCTGTCGGCCGTTCCCTCTCGGTCCGCGTGGCCCGACGTGAGCTCTAGCTGCTGCTGGAGAGCCTGCGTCCCCGCCGTCCGAGCGGTCGCGGCTTTCGTGGCAGCGCACGCCCGCCACAGCGCGTGGTCACATCCCGGAGGCTCGTGCGGACATGGACCGTGCGCTCGACTGCGTTGAGGCGCTTGGAGATCGTTATGTCGACGTCCGTGGGTTGGTCACCTTGTCACCGAGGTAGCCGCGGTGAGTGCGCCCAAAGCGCTGGCCTGAGTTCGCCAGTCGGTCTGGTTCGGGCTGGTGCAGGCCCAACGTTCGCCGAGGGCGTTGAGTGAGGTGCGGTCCTGCGTCCACAGCGTGTCCGACTGCTTTTGGATGTACTGCCGGTAGGTAGCCGATCCCGTGGTCCGCGCGAGGTCGGCGAAATGCCGCATGAAGATGCCCTTGAACTGCTTCTGGTTGTCGTCGCAGGTGGCGGAACCGATGTCGCAGGACTCGGTGAGCACTCCGCCGCGGGTGAGTTGCGGGCTGCTGATCGCCGCATCCGCCAGGGTGCGCGCCACGGTCAGCAGCGAGCTGTCCCCCGTCACCCTCCACAACTCGGTGAAGCCGCCGATGGCCAGCCCCTGGTTGTAACTCCACACGGTGCTGCCGTTGTTGGCACAGGAGGACGTCAAGCCGTCATTGACCAGACCCGAGGAGTTGATCAGTCCGCTGGACCGGTACCAGGTCGCGGCCGTCGTGGCCCGCTGCAGCCAGACGGTGTCAGCTGGGATGCGCTGGTGCAGGGACGTGGTAAGCCACAGGTACAGCCCATTGGTCACGGCGTTCTTGTACGTGCGCTCACGGTCCCACCACACTCCGCCGCCGCAGGTGCCGTTGTCCCAGTACTGGTTGACGTACTGCGTGATGGTGACGGCCTCGTTCAGATAGCGCGGGTCGCCGGTGTAGTCGTACGCGTCCAGCCAAGCCACTGCCCACCAGCCCGCGTCGTCGACGGCCCGGCTGATGAAGTCGCCCTCGATCGCGTCCGAACTGCGCGCCCCGGCGGCGAAGGTGCCGCGGTTCTGCTCGAAAGTGCGCGCGATGGTCCAGTCGTAGTCGTGGGTGCCGGTGGTTCTGGCGAAGTCGATCACCGCGGTGAGGGTGGCGGCCGAGTTCCACCAACTGCTCTTCCACCAGCCCTCGTAGGTGTCGTAGGAGTACATCAGCGCGTCCGCCGCCGCGCCCGCCCTGGTCGCAACGGGCCGCACCCAAGCGGTGCAACTGCCCTCCTGGTGGGCGGATTCCCGGCCGCAGGCGCGGACCGTGCCCCCGTAGAGCAGCCCGCGCGGGTCGCGGGTGGCGTACATCGTGGTGTGGGTCGAGGTGGCTCCGGAGGGTGTGCTGGTACGGCCGAGCGAGGATCCGTCGGGCCGGCTGGTCCCGCCGTCCCAGGAGCGGTCCAGCCAGATCTCGTCACCGGCGCCGCCACCCTCGACGGTGCCCCAGGCCATGGAGTTCTTCTGGTCGACATGGAGTCGAATCGTGCGCCCGTACAGGGTGGTGGCGGGCACCGGCTGGTCGTCGCCCGCCGCCTGGGCCGGGTCGGTTCCGTCGCACAGTGCGTCGCAGACGGTCGGGTAGGCCCAGTTCGTGCAGGCGACCGCGCTCGCGTCGCCGCAGGCTCGGACCCAGCCGCGACGGTGGTGCTGCGGATCGGTGATGTTGTACATCAGCGTTCTGGTGCCGGTCCATGTGCTGGGGATACTCGCCTTGCCCAGCAGCGGTTCCCAGGTCGCGCCGCCGTCCCAGGATCGGTCGAGCCAGACGGAGTCCCCGGTGCTCCCCTCGTCGATGCTGGCCCACGCCATGTCGTCGGCGTCGGACACGTGCAGTTCCAGTCGGCGGCCGTTGATGCCCTGGTCCGGCACGGGGAAGCTCTCCTGCCGGGCGAGCGAGGGATCCCGAGTGTCGCAGGACAGGACGCAGACGGTGGTGGCAGCGGCGGCGGGGGCCGACGACACGGGCACGAGCACCGCAGCTGCGATCACGGTCACCAGAAGGGATCTGATCAAGCGGCTGACAACGTTGCCTCCGTGCAAGTCGGTCATCGAGCTCGCCTCGCTCTTGGAGGGGATGGGGGGCACCAGTGAGCATGCGCATCGACACGCGACGGCCTCGCCCGTCAACCGGAGTCCGGCAGTTGGTCCATACCTATCCGGGGAAGTGAACCGCCGTGACCAGTCCCTGTCAATGCCCTCCGGAGCATTTGCTCGAGGCTTGAAACGTGACACTCCCGGCGGGTTGACACCTCTTTTTTCGACCCCCATCATCGGTGCAACTTTGGCGAGCCACCCCGCACATGCGATCACCTGAAGAGTCGCGCCCCTCCCGGCGGGCGGGGTGAATCGATTCATTACCGCTTCCTCAAATCCGCTGCGAAGCCCCTTCCGACCGGCAGCACCGCCCCTGGAGGTCCCGTGCAACGCCACCGCCCCCCACGGAACAGACGCGCCGACCCACGGCACACCATCGGCCGCATTGCCCTCCTGACCGCCCTGGTGAGTGCGAGCCTCATCCCCGAGGCCGGGGCCTCGACCGGAGCCCCCGGCGAACCTCAGGGCACCGCAACCTCCGTATCGCGGGAAGCCCTTGACGCACTGAACTACTCGCCCACCTCGCGCACGCTCAAGCCGACCGCCGTCCACACCACTTCCGGCAACGTCACGAACCCGCAGAACGTCCTGAACGGACGGCCGACGCGGATCTCCGGCTCCCAGTCCGCCATCACGCTCGATTTCGGCCAGGACGTCGGCGGCGTGACAACGTTGTCCTTCGGTAGCACCAGTGACTCCAGCCAGCGCGTCGGCCTGGCCTTCAGTGAGTCGTCCTTGTACGTGGGCACCAACAGCGACAGGAGCAGCGGGCGCGGCGGGGAGGACGGGGCTCTGTACGGTTCGGCGCCCGCGAATGGCACGTACACAGTTCCCACGGCTCAACTCCGGGGCGGATTCCGGTACTTGACGGTCTTCCTGGACACCTCCGGTTGGGTCGATCTGAACGGCGTCAGCCTCAACTTCACCGCGGCGCCAGGGAAGTCCGACCCCGCCGACTACGCGAACTACTTCCACTCCAGCGACGACCTGCTGAACCGCATCTGGTACGCGGGCGCCTACACCGTGCAGCTCGACACGATCGCCTCCGACCAGGGCCGGGCCTGGCCGCCGCCCTCTTCGGCGTGGGACAACAGCGCCACGGTCGGCGTGGGCGACAGCGTGCTCGTGGACGGCGCCAAGCGCGACCGCACGGTGTGGCCCGGCGACCTCGGGATCGCCGTACCGACCCAGTACGCGTCCACCAACGACCTCGTCGCGACGCGCAACGCGCTCACCACGATGTACAACGCGCAGTCGGCCGAGGGTGAAATCCCCTGGTCCGGGCCACCGTTCAACCTCAAGGACTCGGACACCTACCACACCTGGACCCTGCTGGGCACCGCCACGTACTACACCTATTCCGCCGACCGTGCCTGGCTCGATGCCGAGTGGGCCGACTACAAGCGCGGGATGGCCTTCGTCATCGACAAGATCGACGGCAATGGCCTGCTCGATGTGACCAAGACCCAGGACTGGGCGCGCGTCGGACAGGGTGGCGAGAACATCGCGGCCAACGCGCTGCTGTACGCCACGCTCAAGTCCGCCGCGACCCTGGCCACCGTGGAAGGTGACAGCTCACTCGCCGCGGCCTGGACCGGCAGGGCGGCCACGCTCAAGTCCGCCGCGAACTCCCGCCTGTGGGACGCGTCGGCGGGCCTGTACCGGGACAACCCCACCAGTGCCCTGCATCCGCAGGACGGCAACTCCCTGGCCGTCTGGTACGGCTTGACCGACTCGGCTGCCAAGTCGAAGAGCGTCGTCGCCGCGCTCGGCACCCGCTGGGGCGCGTACGGGCCGACCACTCCCGAGTGGGGCGGCAACGTGTCCCCCTTCGCGGGCGGGATGGAGCTGAACGCCCGCTTCGCCGCTAACGACGACTACGGCGCCCTGGCCCAGATCCGCCGCACCTGGGGCCACATGCTGGACAGCCCTGTCGGCACCGACAGCACCTTCTGGGAAGGCGTCAAGGCCGACGGCGGGCCCGCGTACGGCGGTTCCTTCATGAGCATGGCCCACGGCTGGTCCACCGCGCCCACGTCCACGCTGACCTTCGATGTGCTCGGCACCGCGCCCGAGTCGGCCGGTGGCGACTACCGGTTCGTCCCGCACCCCGGCGGTCTGGCCAGTGCCGAGGGGCGCATCACGATGCCCCAGGGCGCAGTGAGCGCGTCCTGGTCGCGCGATGCGAGCGCCGGCACGTACGCGGCGCGACTCACCAGCCCTTCGGGCACCACCGGCCGGATCGGCGTCCCGAAATTCGGGGGCGGCAACATCTCGGTGACGGTGAACGGCGCCGTGGTCTGGCGCGACGGCTCCTTCACGCCCACGTCCGGGATCACCGGCGCGAGCCAGGACGACACCTACGTCTACCTCACCGGTGTTCCCGCGGGCAGTTACAGCGTGAGCGCGACGGGCCTGGGGAACCCGGCCCCACCGGCCGAGCCGGGCACGAGTGAACTACGGGCCGGTTTCAGCCGGTGCTCCGGCGAGGGCGACACCTGCTCGTTCAGCGGCACCCGTGTCGTCGCCTACGGGGCCGGGTCCTACACGTACAAGACGGTGACCGGCAGCACCGCCTGCACCAACGCCTCCTTCGGCGGCGATCCCGCCGAGAACCTCGTCAAGTCCTGCTACGTGGCGGACGCGGGAGGCCCGCCCGGCCACACCGCCTGCGCCGCCGAGGGCAACACCTGCTCGGTCCCCGGCTACAACCGCAACGTGGCATACGGCGCCAACGGCTCCTTCGCCCACCAGGTCACCAACGGTTCCGTCGCCTGCACGAACGCACACTTCGGCGATCCCGTCGACGGCGTCGCCAAGTCCTGCTACCTGCCGCCCGACGGCGGGCCGCCCGGCAACTGGACGAAGTGCGCGTCCCAGAACGGCACTTGCTCCGCGGCTGCGGGGCAGCCGGTGATGTACGGCGCCTTCGGAGCGTTCAACACGATCACGGCCAGTGGCGACACCGCGTGCACCGACGCCGTCTTCGGCGACCCCGTCTCCGGGGAGTCGAAAGCCTGTTACACAGCCACCGGCGGTCCGCCCGGCTACAGCGGCAAGTGCGCCGACGAGGGCGGCACGTGCGGGTTCGGCGGAGCGCAGACCGTCGCGTACGGCGCCCGGGGCCGCTTCGTCTACCGGTCGTTCACCAGCGGTGCTTCGTGCACGACGGCGGCGTTCGGCACCGATCCGCTGCCCGGCGTCACGAAGTCCTGCTACCTCACGACGTGAGCGCCGCCCTGGACATTCCCCCACTGAAGGAGCCTCGATGTCCCTCCCCCAAGACGACGAAAGCCGACTGCTGCCCACCGAACCGCCTCCGCTCGCCAGACGTGACCTGCTGCGCTGGAGCGGTGCGGCCGCCATCGGCGTCCTGAGCGGCATCGGCGGGCCGTTCGTCCAGGACGCTCACGCCACCACCCCGTCCATCGATGCCGCCGCTTCGGCGTTCAGCCCGTTGCGCCCGCCGGCCACCCCGCTCGCCGTACGTTCCCCCTACCTGAGCACCTGGCTGGCCGGGGACAACCTGGCCGGCACCTGGCCCACCTTCTGGAACGGCCGCGTCGCCGCGCTGTGCGGCCTCGCCCGGATCGACGGCACCCCGTACGTCTTCCTCGGCAATCCGGCGTTGCCGGGCGGCCCGGCGCTCAGCAGGATGACGCAGACCTCGCTCCAACTGACCGCCACCCGCTCGGTGTTCACCCTCACCGGCGGCGGCGTCACCCTGACGGTCACCTTCTTCTCCCCCGTGGAACTCGGCGACCTCAAGCGCCAGTGCGTGCCGATGAGTTACGTCAGCGTGCAGGCCGCGAGCGCGGACGGCGGGAGCCACACCGTCGACGTGCATCTGGACGCCTCCGCCGAGTGGGTGCACGGCAACAACTCGACCCAGGTGACCTGGGCCCGGCAGCAGACCGGCAGCATGACCGCGCTGACCTGCCAGCCGGCCACTCCCGGCGTGCTGGCCGAGAACAACGACCAGGCGTCGTGGGGTTCACTCGTCCTGGCCGCGCCCACCACGAGCGGGCTGTCCTGGCAGATCGGCCAGGACACCGTTGTGCGGGCAGCATCCGCCTCGGGCGGAGTGCTCGCCGGCACCTCCGACACGGCGCAGCCGCGCGCCATCAACGACCGCTGGCCCGTGCTGGGTCTCAACCAGAACCTGGGCACCGTCACCTCCGGCAACCCGTCATCGGTGTTCCAGGTCGTCATCGGCCACGTCCGCACCCCCGCGGTGAGCTACCTGGGGAGCAACCTCAACCCTTGGTGGACGCACTACTGGGGCTCATGGACCGACATGCTCGACTGGTTCAACGGCGACCGCGCCGCTGCCCTGACCGCCGCGACCGCCCTCGACCAGCGGATCCACGACGACGCCGTGCGCGCCGCGGGTGGCGGGGCCACCGGCGAGCACTACGCGGCTGTGTGCGCCCTGGCGCTGCGTCAGGCCGTCGCCGGTACGGAGCTGGTGGACCGGGGCGGCTCGCCGTGGGCGATGCTCAAGGAGATTTCCTCCAACGGCAACTTCTCCACCATCGACGTCATCTACCCGGCCTCCCCTGCCTATCTCTACCTCTCGCCCGCGTATCTGCGGCTGCTGCTCGAACCCCACTTCCACTACGCGGAGCAGGCCGGCTGGCCCAAGCAGTACGCCCAGCACGACCTGGGCTCCAGCTATCCGAACGCGAGCGGGCACCTCGACGGCAACGAGGAGGCCATGCCCGTCGAGGAGTCCGCCAACCTGCTGATCATGGCGGCGGCCGTGATCCAGCGTCTGCCGTCGGCCGACGCGACGGCCTTCGCCACCGCCCACTACACGATCCTGCGCCAGTGGGCCGAATACCTGGTGGCCAACGCCCTCGACCCGGGCTACCAGAACCAGACCGACGACTTCACCGGCTTCATCGCGCACAGCGCCAACCTCGCGCTCAAGGGCATCGTCGGAATCGGCGCCATGAGTGTGGTGGCCCGGGCCGCGTCGCACACCTCGGACGCCGGCCACTATCTGGCGGTCGCCCGCGGCTTCTCCAGCCAGTGGGTCACCCTCGCCCAGGACTCCTCCGGTACGCACCTCAAGCTCGCCTACGACCAGGACGGCACCTGGAGCCTGAAGTACAACGGCTTCGCCGACCGGCTGCTGGGCCTGGACCTGGTGCCCACCGGGGTCGCCGCGCAGGAGGCCGCCTGGTACGTGTCCAAGGCCGGGACATACGGCGTGCTGCTGGACCCACGCAACAACTACACCAAGACGGACTGGGAGTTGTGGACCGCCGCCTGGCTGGCCGATCACGCCGACGCCCGCTCCATGCTGGTCAACGGCGTGTACGGCTTCGCGAACAGTTCGCCGTCGCGGGTGCCCTTCACCGACTGGTACGTCGTCGCCACCGGTGCCCAGCAGGGCTTCGCCGACCGCCCCGTCATCGGCGGCACGTTCGCCCTCCTCAACACCCCGGCGGCCGCCATCGTCACCTGGTCGCGCATCCAGAACAGGAACTCCGGCAAGCTGCTCGCCGTCAGCAACATGTCCCTGGCCGACAGCGCCGAGGTCACCCAGTACGACGACAACGGCAGCTCCGACCACCTGTGGACCGTGGTGGACAACGGCGACGGCACCGTCAAGATCTACAACCGCAACTCGGGCAAGCTGCTCGCCGTCCACGACCAGAGCACCGACGACGGCGCCCACGTCCAGCAGTACAACGACAACGGCACCCAGGACCACCTCTGGCGCTTCGTCGACAACGGCGACGGCTGGATGAAGATCGTCAACGTGCGCAGCGGCAAGCTCATGGCCGTCGACGGAGCTTCCCGGGCCAACGGCGCCCAGGTGACCCAGTGGAACGACAACGGCACGTCCGACCACCTCTGGAGACTCGTCTGACGCCGGTCATCGGCACGTACGCAACCACGTCCGGATCCGCAGCCCAACGTCCGTACTCCTCCCCGCAGTTATTCACAAGCACCTACGAATGGAAGGAACGCACCATGAGACGCAGCACATGTCTTCGCTGGGGCCTGTCCGTCCTGTTAGCCCTCGGCACCGGCGCCCTGGGACTGTCTCCCGTCGCCGCCGCACCGGCACGGCCGACGGAAACCGGCCCCCTCTCCCCCGGCCTGGTCACCGCCATGCAGCGGGACCTCGGACTCAGCGCGCCGCAGGCCCGTACGCGGCTGAGGCAGGAGGCTGCCGCGGCGAAACTCGCACCGCGGGCGGAGCGGGCGGCAGGACCGACGTTCGGCGGCTCCTGGTACGCCCCGGAGCGCGGCACCCTCGTCGTCGGACTCACCGACACCGGCACCGCCGCGGCCGAGGCCATACGGTTCTCCGGCGCCACCGTCGTGCGCGTCGCACACAGCGCACGGACTCTCGACGCGGCAAAGTCCGTCCTCGACAAGGCCGCCAGGACGGGCGACGCCCCCACGGCCGTCCGCAGCTGGCATGTCGACCCGCGCACGAGCAGAGTGGTGGCCGAGGTCCGCGAGGGCGCGGAGCGCAGTGCCGCCGTAACGGCGTTCCTGGCCCCCGCGCGCAAGGCGGGCCTGCTCACGGTCCGCGGCTCCGCCGCCAAGGAGGCACCGCAGACCTTCTCCGCGGGAACCGTCGGCGGCGACCCCTACTACATCAACGGCAACACCCGCTGCTCCATAGGGTTCTCCGTGGTGGGCGGCTTCGTCAGCGCCGGGCACTGCGGCACGCCCGGCGCCTCCGTGGCCGGCTGGGACGGCTCGGCGATGGGTACGTTCGCCGGCTCGTCGTTCCCGGGCAACGACTACTCGTACATCCAGATAGGCAACGGCTGGTGGACCGTCCCTGTCGTGCTCGGCTGGGGCACAGTCAGCGATGTCCTGGTCCGCGGCTCGGCGGTGGCGCCCGTCGGCTCGTCCATCTGCCGCTCCGGTTCGACGACGCACTGGCACTGCGGCACCGTGCTGACGCAGAACGAGACGGTCAACTACAGCCAGGGATCCGTCTACGAACTGACCGGGACCAGCGTCTGCGCCGAACCCGGCGACTCCGGCGGCTCGTTCATCACCGGCGACCAGGCGCAGGGCGTGACCTCGGGCGGCTGGGGCAACTGCACCAGCGGCGGCCAGACATGGTTCCAGCCGGTGAACGAGATCCTGAACGCCTACGGCCTGACGCTCGTCACCGCCTGACATTCCCCGGTTCCTGAATGCGGTGGGGCAGCTCCCTCGGACGATCCCTGCGAGCCACCGACACCGGTGCCGCGTGCTCTCGCCGGGCGGAGCTGCCGGAGTGGCAGGGGCCTGCGCCGTCTGCCGGAGTCCCTGGACGAGTTGCACGGCCCCGCGCAGGGGGTCGTGGTGCTGCCGCTGCACATGGCCCGGTCCGGATTGATCTCGTACGACCTGGGCAAGCCGCGCCAGCGCATGGGCCTGTACCGCACCGGCAGACGCTGCCGGAACGGGCGGAGGCGCCCGTCCTGCTCGAGGGCCTGCGCGACGACCTGCCCCGCTACCTCAACCAGGACCTGCTCCTCCAGTTCTGGCCGGTACTTCGCACCCTCGTCGGGCCGGCAGCACGCGCTGGCCGACGAGGTGTCGTCCCGGCTGCGGGCCGCCGTGGCGCAGCCGCGCTCCGGCCGCCGCGCCACCGTGCGCACCGTATGGGAGGGAGCCTTCCCTCAGCTCGCGTCCCGCAGGCGGGCGGCCGCGTGACGGACATGCCGGAGTTGCACGCGCCGCTCCTGGCGGATGTCATCGCCCTCGGCTCGCCGTATCCATTGGTCCTCACCGGTGGGTACGCCGTGCGGGCGCACCGCCTCGTGAACCGCCCCGGCCAGGATCTCCATGTCGCCACCCATTACCGCTCCCCGCACCCGGGCCGTGGAGTGGGCCGACGACCTCGCGGCCCGTCTTCTCGAGGAGTCCGACGATCCCGACGTCGACTGATCGTGTCCGCGCGAGACCGGATCGGCAGGCTGCCGACGATGGCGGCCGGGCAGGAGCAGGCAGCGGGGCACCGCGAACCGGGAATCTCGTTGAGGACCTTCGAACGCGGCTTCGAAGAACGCCATGGATAAGTCGTCGGTTCAACCGACTCGTCGAGTTGTCCGGCCTCCCGCCGATCCGCTTGCACGACACCCGGCACCTGTCGGCAACGCTGGCGCTGCTAGGCAAGGCAGACATCAAGGTCGTCCAGGAGCGGCTGGGCCACAGCTCCCGTCAGATCACCTCGGACACGTATACGAGCGTCCTGCCTCAACTCATGACGGCCGAGGCGGAATCCACGAGCGCAGTCGTGCCTCGGTGCCGGAAGCGAGATCCAGGACAGGGCGAGCCGTCCAAGCTGGAGGACCAAGGCGACGCCCCGGAGAGCGGACCCGATGCCGACGACGATGGCCCAGACGAGGGAATCCGTGCCGCCGCGTGACCTCCGGCCTCAATTCGGCCTCAGGATCATGATTCCATGAGCAACTAGGGCCGCCAAGGTTCCTCAAGTCACCCGACCTGCCAGCGAAGTTGCTGGTCAGATCGATTCTGCACGCGTAGTGCGTGGTGGGGCGGGTGGGACTCGAACCCGCGGCCGACGGATTATGAGTCCTTTTCGGATCTTCCGAGCGGCCACTGCTCTTACCCTGGTCTTCCTGTAGTCGCAGGTCAGACGCCTTCGGCTGTTCTGGCTCCGTGTCGGCCTTCCTGATCCTTCCGGGTCCTTCCGTCCCCTGCGTGTCCCCTGGCGGCCCCCAGCCCGCCGCAGGACCACCGCTGGCGGCGCCCAGGCCGAGGAGCTGCACACCCCGTGAGACGGCCACGGTGCCGTCTCAGTGTCCGAGGTCGGCCAGCACGTCGTCGAGTACCGTCTCCTCCTCGATGCGCACACCGAGTTCGGTGAGGGCCGCGGGCAGGTCCGCGTCCCACGCGGCGGTGGTCGGCGTACCGGTCAGAGGCGGGGCCAGGGGGGCGGCGGCGACGGCGGCGCGGTAGTCGGCGGCCGTGTAGCGCCAGGGGTGCCAGGGGACGCGTCGCAGCAGGGCGGAGGCGATGCGCAGACCGCCCCAGTCGAAGTCGCCGTGATAGCGCAGCGTGGTTCCCTGGGCGTGCAGGTGGCGCAGCAGGGTGAGGGCGGCGGCCGAGGGCTGGCCCTGGAGGCAGACCAGCGGCGGGCAGGCGGCGCCCAGGGTGTCGGCCGCGGTGGCCAGGACGGCCGGGTTCTCGCAGACGCGGACGACAGGGGGTGCCGTGCGCGGCGGGTGCCGGGTGAGCTGCCGTAGCGTCAGGACTGCGGGTTCGCCCTCGTCAGCCGCCCAGTCGAGAGCGGGGGTGCCGCGCAGGCCCAGGGTCAGGACCGTAGCGGACAGGGCGTCCTTGAGGAGCCCGGCTGAGGCCCAGGCCTCGCGGCGCCACTCGGCTCCGCTGCCGTCCGGGAAGCCGGTCAGGGCGCGGGCGCCGGACAGGACGAGGGTGGCGAGCGGGGTGCCGTCGTCGAGGGCGTGGGCGTCGCCGACGGTGGCGGCGGCGAAGGCGGGCAGGGAGAGGCCCGGGTCCGCGGGCAGCCTGCGCAGGACCTCGGCGGTGTCGCCCAGCAGTCTGTTCGCCTTGTGCGGGGTGCGGGCGAGGCGGCGTACGAGGCCGTCGCGGCGCAACCGATCGGCCCAGTCGGCCAGTCCGGGCCGACTGGTGCGGATCAGGGCTTCAAGGGGTTCGTACGCGTCTCGCCAGGCCTGCTCCTCCCGCTCGCGAACGTCGGCGACCCGGGCGACGGGTCCTGTGAGGGCGGTGACGGCGGCGCCCAGGCCACCGGGGCTGACGCCGGAGCGGCGCAGGACAGCGTCCACCGCGTCGAGGCGCACGCTGAGCGAGCGCCCGGCGCCGGGGCCACGGCCCAGCAGCCGTTCGACGGCGGCGCGCTGCGCGGGGGTGGGGTCGGTCAGGGTGACCGGGTTGGTCAGGGGCTCCTCCCGTGCCATGCGGCGGCGTACGCGGTCGACCAGCCAGGCCAGATCAGGACCGCCGAGCAGGCGAGCCAGGCGGTCGCGGTCGACGGGCGCTGGGGGCTGCCCGTCGTTCACGGCCACAGGGCGTCCTCGCGCTCCGAGGTGGAGGCGGTGGCCTGCGCTGGGAGGGACACGAGCGCATGGCCCGGCTCCGTACCCCGCATCCGTTCGGCCCCGTCCCATTCCCATCGGGTCACCAGGACCGCCGGGATCTCGTCGACGCGGGAGAGCTGGGCGATGGCGATGCCGGGAACCTGCGGGTAGCAGGCCCATTCGCGTTCGCTGGTCATCACCACGTCGAGGTCGAAGGCGTGCAGCAGGCCCAGGCACTTGGCGCGGGAGTCGTCGTCGACGCCGGCGAACGCCTCGTCCAGGGTGACCAGGCGCGGGGCGTACGGGGCGGCCGTGGCGTAGTGCGAGGAGGCCGCGGCGAACAGCGGGACACTCACGGCCAGGACGCGTTCGCCGCCGGAGGCGGGTCCGGTGGCCGGGACCCACTTGCCGTGCTGGTGGCGTTCGATGCCGAACTCGTGCCAGGCACGGTAGTCGAGGGCCGCGGTGAGCACCTCCAGCCAGCTGCCCGCGGTGTCGTCGGCCTGCCGGCGGGCGATCTCGGCCTGCAGGAACTCGCCGACCGCGGCCCGGTCCTCGGGTGTCCAGGCGTCGGCGGACTGGCGCAGCCGCTCGCGGGCCTGGGCGAGGGCCGCCGGGGCCTTGCGCGAGGGGCGCCAGACCAGGCGCAGCCTCATGCCGGTGGAGGTGGGCCGCTCCTCAAGCTCGTCGTTCATGGCCCGCACCTGGCGCTCAGCGGCGCCGATCAGCTCCTGCAGGGTGCCGGCGACCTCGGTGAGGAGGTGGGTTTCGAGGACCTCGCGTTCGTGCGCGGACAGGATGCGGGTCAGCTCGGCGACTTCCGCGGCGAGGGCCTCGGCGAGCTCGGGGACGGCCCGCTGACGGCCCTGGTAGACGATCTCGACGACCATGCCCTCCTCGGCCATTCGGGCCGAGGCGCTGTGGCCGCCGCGGGAGAGGGCGTCCTGGAGCTTCTTGTACTCCTCGCTGAGCCGCTTCTGCACCCGCTCCCAGGCGCCGTCGGAATCGTCGGTGCCGGGGAGCGCCGACAGTTCTGTCTCGATGGAGCGGGCGAGGGCGACGGCCGGGGTGGCTGCCCACGGCCCGGCGTCGAGCGGGGGTACGGCGGCCTCGGGCAGGGCGACGGACAGCAGACCGGTGGCCGCGAACCGCTGAAGGGCGGCGATGGCCTCGGCGCGGGCCGCGGTCGCCTCACGGACGTCCACCTCCAGGCGTTCGGTGTGGCCCTGAGCGAGGTGGGCGCGCCGGTCGGCGGCCGTGTGGTCCTCGCGGGCCCGCCGCTGGTCGACCTCGCAGGCCGCCAGCGCGTCGGCGGTCTCGGCGAGGCGCCGCTGAAGCTCCGCCACGGCGGTGCCGACGGTGGAGCGCAACGTGGCGTGGCGTGTGTCGGCGGCGGCGGCGAGCCGGGCGGAGTCCTCGGTACGCAGGGACAGTTCGGCCACTCGGGTGCCGGCCCGCTCGGTCTCGGTCCGCTGGTCGGCCAGGGCGCGCGCCGCGTCGGCGCGCTCACGCAGTTCGGGCCACAGGGCGGCGAGGACGGCACCGTAGTCGGCCAGGGCCTGGCGGACGACGGCCAGGCCGCCCCGGTCCGCGGGAAGGTTGACCGCCGCCGCGGTCTCAGCGAGTTCGGTGGCGGCCTCGGCTTCCTGCCGGGACACAGCCGCCAGTTCGGCCGAGTGTTCGTCGCGGCGGGCACGGGCCCGGTGGGCGGCATCGACAGCGGCGGCGGCGAGCGCGTGCGCGTGCCGCAGGGCCGCGTCGTCGGGAATGGCGGCCAGCTCAGTATCGAGGGTGCTGCGGCTCCCGTCCACGTCGGCGCGCTCGGCGTCGAGCCGGTCCGTCTCGCCCGCCAGGGCACCGAGTTCGTCACGCAGGGCAGCGATCCGGGCCCGGCGCGCCTCCTCCCGGGCGCCCTCGCCGACGTACCCGGCCGCCGGTTTGGACCAGCTGCCGGTCAGCGCGCCGACGCGGAAACGGCCGTCGACCGCCACCCAGGTGTCACCCGGGCCGCCGGAGCCGAGGCCCACGGCCGCCAGCAGCCGGGAGACGGTGTCCTCACCCACTGCCAGGGCCCGGGCGTCGCCGTGGTCGACGGCAGGGCGGATCACGTCGGCGAGAGTCGGCCCGCTCAAGGGAGCACCCGGCGACAGCAGAACGTCGTGCCCGTCCGCGTGCACGGCGGTGCCGTCCGGGTACACCCAGGCGTCCAGCAGACCCGAGGCCTCCAACGCGGCCTCCAGGCCCGCCCGTTCGTCGGCCGGCACATGCTCGCGGAAGTCGACCAGCCGCCACAGCGGCGCCCCCGGCGCCTGGTCGCGGACGCCGGGCGTACGGGTGTGCGGTGCCGTGGGGCCGCGCTGGCCGCCCGCCTCCAGCTCGGCCAGTTCCCGCTCGGCCTCGGCAGACCGGGCCCGGAGCCCGGCGAGTTCCTGCCCGAGGGCGGCCGTCCGGTCGGCCAGGTGTGCCGCCCGTTCGCGATGGGTGTGAGCCGCGTGTGCCCGTGCGGGGTATTGCCCCTGGCAGTGCGTCACCCAGTCCTGGAGCTCGTCCAGCAGCCCGGCGGAGTCGGCGACGGCCAGTTCCTGGCAGGCGTCCAGATGCGCGCGGACGCTGGCCACGAGGTCCCGGCCCGCCTCGGCGGCCCGCCGCTCGGCCTCGGCCTGTCGCCCCACGGTGTGGCCGGCCTCGGTCTCGGCCTCGTCCAGGCGGCGGGCGGCGGCCCGCCGTTCGGCGGCGGCCTCGTCGGCGCGGGCCGCCAGCTCCTCCACGTGCTCGACGCTGCGGCGCCTGCGCGCCACGGACTCCTCTGCCGCACGCCGCAGTTGGCTCTCCGGTACGCCGTCGGTGCGCAGCTCGCCGTCGAGCCGGGCCGCGGCTGCCGCCTCCCGCTCGCGGGTGAGCGTGTCGGCGACCCGCTGCTCGGCCGCGTCGAGGCGTCGCCGCGCCGTCTCCAGACGGCCGAGCGCCCGGGTGTGCGCCTGGGCCGCCTCGTCCCGGTCGGCCTGGGCGCGGGCCAGCTCCCCGGCGGTGCGGCGGGCGTCGGCCGCCACCTGCTCCAGCTCCCGGGCGCTGCGCATCTCGGGGCCCTCGCGCAGGGCCGCCTCCTGCGCCTTCAGACGGGTGGCGGTCTCCTCCAGCTCGGCGATCCGCTCGGCGGCCGCTGCCCGGTCCCGCTCGGCGTCCTCCCGCTGGGCACGGGCCTGGGCCAGGTCGCGGTGCAGTTGCTCATAGCGGGCGTGCTCGCTGCGGGGCAGCCGGGCCCGGCGCCGCGTCGCGACGCGGGCGTAGCGGCGGTAGTGGTCCAGGAACGCGGAGGCGGCCCGCTCTGCCTCGGCGGCGGCCCGCAGCTCCTCCTTCTCCTCGTCCAGGGACCGGAACGCCTCGGCCACGTCCGCGACCACCGCATGGTCCATCGGCGGCAGCGCCTCGGTCAGCGCCCGGGACAGCGCGGCCTCGTTGGGCCGTTTCGACAGCTGCGGCTGGCGCAACTGGATCAGCAGGTCGACGAGGGCGGCGTAGCGCCGCTCGCCGAGGCCGAACAGCGCCTCGTCGACCGCCCTGCGGTACGCCGTGGCCGTGTCGTACACCATGCCGCGTCCGGCGACCGAGTCCGCGAGCCGGTCCCGGGACAGCGCGGTGCCGGTGGCGTCCAGCAAGCTCAGCTCCTCGCCGATGCGCTGGTCGGTGACCGCGTACCAGTGACGGGCGATGCCCCGGCCCGCCACCGCCTTCAGCCCGCAGGCGAGCGTGCGGAAGCGGGCCTGCCCGGTGTCGGCGTCGACGCGGCCGAACTCGATCCAGGTGTAGCCGAGCCGTTCGGGGTACGGATGCTCTCCGCCGAGCAGCAGATTCCACTCCATGCGCTTGTTCGGGTCGGCGTCCGGCTCCACGCGGCGCGCGGACAGGTCACCGTCCAGCAGGAACGGGAGCGTGAGGGCGAGGACCTTGGACTTGCCGGTGCCGTTGTTGCCGCGCAGCAGCAGCCGTCCGTCGCGGAACCAGAACTCCTCGGTGTCGTAGTAGAAGAGGTCGACCAGGCCGATGCGCAGCGGTCGCCAGCGGCCAGGAGCGGGCTGGGGCAGGGCGGTCACGGCTGTGGTGCCTTTCGTCGAGAGGTGCGGGGACCGCGGGCTCCCGGTTCCACGACGACGGTCTCGCCGACCGCGTACCGGGCGAGCGCGGGCAACGGAGCCACGCCCTGGGGCGTGCGGGTGACCAGGGCGAGCGCGGTCAGCTTGACCAGAGCCTGCTCCACCAGCTCCCCTTCCGCGCCGGGCTGCTTGGCACTCTTGGACCAGAACCCGCCGTGCTCGACGGCCAGTTCCCGCACCCGGCGCTCCAGCTCCTGACGGCTCACCTCGCAACCCGCCACCGCGAGGTGCTCGGCGAGCAGGAGGGTGACGTGCCCATGGGTGCCCTGTTCGGGCATCCGTACGTCGGTGAGGTCGTCCTGGGGGTCGACCATGGCGATGCCCTCGGCGCGTACCTCCGCCACCAGGCCGGTCAGTTCGCTGACGCGGGCGATGAGGAAGGCGCGCTGGCGGGTCAGGTAGGCGAGCTCCTCGTCGCTCAGCTCGTCGTAGTACAGCACCGGGTCGTCGAGGAGGAGGCGGGTGAGCCTCTGGCGGATCGCCCGGAACCGCAGCTCGTCGCTGTCCAGCGCGCTCTCCGCGGTGAGCCGGTCCAGCCGCTCCTCGAAGCCGTCGGCCGTGATCGTGGAGGGGCCGTGGCGGGCGGCGAGCAGTCCGGCCAGGACGCGGCGTTGTACGTCGTAGAGCACATCGCCCGTCCCGCTGACGTAGGCGTCCTCGTCCCCGGCGACCCGCCGCAGCACGCCGTGGCGCAGCAGCAGCCGTACGACGGCGGCGAGGTCCAGTCGCTCGTCGCGCCGCTCCAGCGTGAACGCGAGCCCTGCCGCGGCCAGTTGCGGGTCGGCGGCCTCCAGCACCACCTGTTCGGCGAGACGGCCGAGCGCGATCTGTGCCTCCCCGCGCTCCAGTACGGCGAGCGCCAGGCACAGCAGCACATAGCGGCGGCGGATGAACGGCGCACCGGCGCGGGACGCCTCGCAGGCCGGGTGGGTGGCGTCGGCGAGGGTGCCAGGTGCCTTGCGCAACCGGGCGACCTCCGCGTCCACGCGCAGCGACCAGCCGGTGTTGCGCTCGAACCAGTCACGCAGCTCGCCGGCGTACTGCCTGACCAGGCGGTACGCGTCGGCGTCCGGGCCGTGCGCGAGCAGCAGCGGCTCCTTGAGCAGGGCGCGTGCGGCTTTCTGGAACTCGGCGGTGCGCCGGCCGTCCAGTACCTCGCCCAGGGGTGTGGTCATCGCGCCTCCCGTGCGGGGCTGCCCGCGGTCAGATCGGTGATCTCGACGAGGTGGTCGGGGCCGCGGAACACCCCGCCAGGCGTGCGGATCTCGGCCGTCGAACCGTCCGTGAGCGCGGTCAGCCGGATCTCCATCGTGCCGTCGTTGCTGGTGGCGACGGTCGTCGTCATGCCGGGCCGCCAGGTGGCCAGGGCGTCGCCGAGCAGCCGCAGGAACAAGCCGAAGGCCATGGGGTCGAGCTCCCGCAGCGCGGACAGCCGGGTGGTGCCGTCCGTCGCGAGCCGGACGCGGGCGGCGGCGGTCTCCTCCGCCTGCTTGGCGGCGAGCTCCGCCAGCTGCCGCCGCTGTTCGGAGCGGTCCTGCACTTTGCGGGGTTTGCCGCGTCGCTCATAGCTGCCGGTGCGGCGCAACTGCGGGCTGATCCGCAGCGGCTCGGCCTCGGCCCACGGGGTGGACGTGGCCACCGGGCGGGCCGCGCGGTCGGCGAGGGTGTCGGCGTCGACGGTGAGATGCCGGGCGGGGTACAGACCGAACGCGGCGCGCCACAGCCGGTGCCGCGCCTCGGCGTCGGGGGCCTCGGCGAACCAACGGGCCAGCGTGCGGAAGTCCGCCGACCGGTCCGAACGCCCGGCTCGCCGCTCGTTCAACTGCCGTACGACGGCGAGGAGCTGCGGAATGGCCCCGAGGGCGCGACCGCGCAGCAGCCGGGCCTGGGCCTCGCGGCCGTCGGCGGACACGAACCAGGCGGACAGGCCCGCCCACTTCGCCACCCACCGCGCGTACGCCAACGCCTCGGCGCTCTCGATCTCGTCCGGGGCGGCGTCGACCGCCTCCCGCGCCGCCGCCAGCCGCAGCATCACGCCGACCCGTCCCTGCTCCTCCAGTTCGCCGATGAGCCGGGCGATCCGCCCGCCGAGGGTGATCAGGTCCTGGATGAACCGCTCCAGGTACTGGATCAGCCGGTCCTTGTAGGCGAGGAACACCTCGACCTCGACACCGTGCAGGTCGATGGTGCGCTGCAGCGACCCCATGAAGGCCCGCGCGTTCTCCGCCAGCGCCTCGAACCTGCTCGTCAGCGTGGACAGCGCCAGGTGGGCCTTGGCCGGATCCGGTTCGTCCTCGGCGGCGATCACCAGCAGGGCGCGCAGCTGCGTGACGATGTCATGCAGCGCCACCGCCTGCAGCGCGCCGCGCCGCCCCAGCGCCTCGTCGTACACGGACAGCGCCTGTTCTGCGGCCTCGCCGGCCTGGGTGAGCTGGTAGATGAAGCGTCTGCGGTAGAAGTCCTCGACCGCGGTGACCCGGGAGGTGTCCGGGTCCGCCCGTAGATTGCCCCACCCGATGAGGCTGTCCAGCGCCTTGACAACGGCGTCCGGGGCGGCGGGACGGTGCTCCGACGGCAGCGCGGCGTGGACGTCCTCGGGCCGCAGATGCACCGCGAACCGCTCCTTTGCCGTCAGGAACGCCCTCATCACGTCGCGGTAGAGGGCGCTGTTGGGCGCGGTGAGGTGCGCGAAGGGCGCGTATGCGGGGTTGCCGGACGGCTCGGTACGTCCGGAGGACTCGGCGGGCTCGGTGCGGTCGGGCTCGGCGGGCTGCGGCGTCATCGTCCCGGCATTGTCCCTGAGGCAGACGCCGCGCTGAAACCACGGCCCGACCTTTACGTAGAGCTATCGGGGTCTCAGCGGCCGTTACCGCCACCACCGGAGGACTCGAATGAGCAGCACAGGAAAGCTCTGGCAGCGGTCAGTCATCTCGTCATCTCCCCCATGGTCCTGGCCGAACTGGACTACCTGATCACCGTACGTGCGGGAACCCGCAAGGCACTGGCCGCAGCCCGGTTCATCGAACGCAACACGGCCACCCGGCGCTTCGAAGTCCCCTCGGTCAGCGCGCACTTGAGTGCCGCCATCGCTGTCGCCGAGAGGTACGCGGACGGCGGCAAAGGCGTCGGCCTGACCGGCGCGATGAACGTGGCCCTGGCCGCCGCTTACCGCACTGACGTCATGTTCACCACCGACCGCCACTTCCGCATGATCCGCCCACTGACCGGCCATCCGGCCTTTCGTCTTCTGCCCGACGATCTGTAGCGGCTCATCAGGCACGCGACCGCCAAGCGCGAGCACCGCAGGGCGGGTCCCGTCGACCTGCTGGCCGCCGCTGCCGTGGAAGCGCGGGCACCGGGCCCGCACTCCTTCACAGCCCGTACCGGTCGAGGATGCTCATCAGCTTGCGCCGGCGTTTCAGTTCTGCCCGCAGGCCGGCGAGATGGTCGGTGAACGCCTCCTGCGTCCCCAGCGCGCGATGGCACTCACGGGCGCCCAGCAGCAGTCGCGCCACGTGCTCGTAGGCACGGTCGCCGGTCGGCTCCTTCAGCCGCTCAACCAACCTCAGGTAGACCGCTAGCGCCTCGGCCGGGTGCGTCTCGCGCGACAGGTCGGCCAGGCGTTCCCACTGCCGGTCGTCGGCGAGGCCGGCGGCCTCGCACCAGGCCGCGTCCACATCGCCGTCATCGAGCAGCGCGTCGATCAGCACGGGACCGCCATACCGGCCGCCGCGCTCACGGCGGGCGTCCTCCCTCAGGACGGCCAGCGCGGCCACACGCTCGGCCTCCCAGCACTGCGCCGCCTGAGCGGCAGAGCGCAGCTGCTGGTAGGCGGCCAGAGACCGCTCGGCATGGAACCGGTCCCGGCACACTCCGACCACGTCCGCCGGCCGCCCCGCCTTCGCGTAACGGGCACACACATAGTCGACCAGGTGGCCATCGATGTGCGTCTCGGCGGCGCAGTCCCGCAGTCCGCGCTCCGCCCACGTGAGCGCCTCGTCCGCGCGGCCCGCCGATTCGAGTTCCTCGGCGATGCGCAGATGGGTGGCACCGGACGGGTCGAGGTCCTGTGCGTACAGGGCGGCCAGCGCATCGACGTCGCCCTCCGCCTTGACCAGACGTTCCATCAGATACCGCTCCGCCCACCCGGACGGCCTGCGCCGCCGCGCCTCGGCCGCCAGCTGCCGCAGACGGGCAAGCCCGCTCGGCCCCAGCACCTCGGCGTAGTCGAGCGGGTCCAGGTCCGTCACGTCGCTGCTGTCGCCGAGCACCTGGCCGACCAGCCACTCGGCCAGGTGCTCCGGATCGGTGCGCGCGACTCCGCACGCTTCCAGATGGGCTTCGGCCACCGCGGCGGCGGCCTGCCCCACCACACCGTCGGAGTCGTCGATCTCCCCGTACGCCTCCCCCAGCACCCGGATCACCTCCTCGGCCAGACCCACCGCCTGCGCCGCCTGCCCGCCGGCGGTCAGAGCGCACAGCGCGGCCGCCGCCTCTGCCACCTGCTGCGCATACCCGGGGGCATCGGCGTACTCGACGTACCCGTACCGGGCGAAAGGCCGCGGATCGATCAGTGCCAGGATCCGCTCCCGGACGGTACCGAGGTCGGAGCGAGCGGCGGCCGCCCGCAGCTCCAGGCGCCGTCGCAGCCCGCGGTCCTCGGCGATCCGCTCCCGCACCAGCGCCAGGAGTTCGTCCCGGGACAGCGCCCCGAGCCACGCTTCCAGGCCGGAGGCTCGTGCCCGTGCGGCGGCCCGCTGACGGGGGATCGTCCTCGCCCGCCGCAGCACGGTCAGCCCCACCGCCACGCAGTGCTTGCAGAAGTTGCCCTCCTGCCCGTACGGGCAGTAACACCACCCCGAGAGCCCGTCGTCCCCACCAAGGGTGAGCTCCACCTCGTAGACATCCGTACCCTGCACCACGGCCGTGACCGAGCCGTCCCCCACCTCCAGACCGCTCACCGCGTCCAGATACCCCAGCCCCCGCTCGAAGGACCGAGCCCCGGCCAGCGCCCGCACATCGTCCTCGCCGAACCCCACGACTTTCCGTGCCACACCGGTATTCAACCGCGGATCGGCAGCTCTCGGAGGCCCGACGGCCCCCACCATCGACTAAGTCTCCACCACGAAAAACCGCACGATCCACACCGCCAGCGACCTGGCTCTCGACCCGCCGTACCTGCACGTACGCGGTGTCATATACCTGGCGACGAGCGGGCGTTCGCGGATCCCCAGGGGATTCCGGTGTCTCCTCCCGAGCGGCGGTCTCAGCACCCTTCTCATGGGCACCAGCGGCTCAGGCCGGACCTGGCGCCGTCGCTCACTGTCCGCAGTGACCGCCTCAGCGCGGGAGCCGTCGCCGCCCCAACACGCAGGCCCTCGCACCGCGGTTCTGCAACCTCGTGTCCCCTGAGTGTCCCCTGGAACGCGGCCCGGCCCCTGCCCGCCGCACCTGCAGTCACTGCAGCACCGCAGGTCACAACCCGAAGAACAACACCAGAGCCATGCGTTCACCAAAGTAACGCCGAACGGAGTCAATCCGTTGAGCCAGAGTCCCGGTCCCGAGGGTCCGAAAGGACGTTTCCGCAGATCAGAACGTTTCTTTGGCCTGCTTTTGGTGGGGCGGGTGGGACTCGAACCCACGGCCGACGGATTATGAGTCCGCTGCTCAAGTCAACGGCGAGGTTCGCTTCCTCGACACTCTTCGGCCGCCGACGACGTGCGGAAGCCCGCTCCTGGACCGAAAGTTGCCTTGGCTACGCCCCCGCCGAAGCTTGACGACCAGCGGCAGCTCCGTCAGTGAACCTCTCGTATGGAGGAGGCCGAGGGTAGTCCGGGTCACATGTCCGAGACCAAGATCCGGGCCATTCCCGGACCACGTTGCCACCCGCCCACCGACAGCGCATCGTCACCGCAGGTCAGCGTGGGTACTGCTCGTGTACCACCATGAGACGAAGAACATCCCAACGGCCGCCGGCAGGTCAGGAGTCAGATTCACCTCTGCGCAGCAGGCACCTCTTTCTATTTCACCGCCCACCGCCCGATCATCACGCGATGGATCCAAGGCTCAGGCCTCCTCGACATCCACGAAGAGGAGCCGCACACCGCCGGTCGCCAACTCGAAGACGTTGCCGACAAACACCGATGCCTCTTCGGTCGTCACGGCATTGCTGGCCGCGTCGTAGTCGGTGAAGTACAAGTCGAGTACGCGATATGCCGGGGTCGGGCTGCCGTCCTCCTTCGGCCACACCTTCGCGCTCTCGATCCTCTGGACTCCAGGAATCCTCTTCGCCAGCGCGAGCTGCTCGCGGTAACCGGTCTCGAAGTCATCCGGGGATTTCGGGTTCTCGTAGATTGCAGTGATTTTCGTCGGCATTTCCCTCTCCTTGTTCTGTTGCTTACTGGGCCTTCCAGTTCGCATTGTCAGGAATCGATTTGTCAGGCACCCGGACCTGGATGAGGGACGGGCTGCTCGTGTTCTCCAGGGCACCCGTCAGGGCCTCCCTCAGCTCCCTGTACGTGCCGACCTCCCACCCTCGGCAGCCGAACACCTCGGACAGCCTGCTGTAGTTCCACCGGTGCAGGAGGCACGGATCGTAGAACGGCTTGTCGGCATGGAAGACCGAGGAGTCGGCGAGCCACTGCTCCACGGCGTAGACGCCGTTGTCGATGACGAAGATGATCGGATTGAGCCTGAAGCGTGTCTGCGTCGAGAGGCATTGGGCGGTCATCTGGAACCCGCCGTCGCCGGAGAAGACCATGACCCGCTGGCCGGGCGCCGCTGCCAGACAGATTCCCGTCGCGGCCGGCGCGCTGTAGCCGATCGACGAATAGGACGACTGGACGATGAATCCGCCCTGGTTGGGGATGTCGAGCAGCAGGCTCCCGAAGTAGTTCATGCTCGCGTCGGCGCTGATGACGGTGTTCCGGTCGACGTACCGCTGGATGAACTCGTAGAACCCCTGGTACGTGATGATTTCGGAGGAACTCACGGCAGGTGCGCTACGTGCGGGCCGCTCCGGGAGTTTCCGGGACTTGGGCGTGATGTTCGCCGCCAGAAGGCCGTCCATCAGGTGCTCAAGGGCCACATGCCCGGCGAAAAACGTGCCGAGCTTGACCGCTTCGAACGACGCGAAGGCGGTCTTGTCGTAGTCCGGTTCCCAGCCAAGGGAGTTGATGTCCGTCAGCCACACGCCGAGGGCCAGCACGAAGTCGGAGGTGTCGGCCAGCTCTGTGACGCTCTCGGACGAGGCCTGGCCGTCGAGCACGCCGGCGAACAGCAGATCGTCCTCGGAGAGGACGGCCTTGCTGAGGAGTTCCGTGACGAAGGGGGTGTTCAGCTGCTGGATCAGGCGCGCGGCCTTGTCCTGCAGGCCGTGCCGGTCGACCTCCGGGCCCACCCAGATGAGAGGGTTCTCGGCGCTTTCGAGCCGCGCGCGGACCTGGGCGACCGACTGATCCAGGCTGTCCCGGTCCGACAGGGGCCTGGCGGGCTTGAGGACGCCGCTGGGCGGCTCGCACTCGAGGTCGACCATGTCCTGGAGCAGCTCGATGTAGATCGGGCGGCGCTCACTGATGCACGTGCTCAGCGCGTGGTCGATCAGGCGCGGCGCGAGATCCGGGTTGTCGACCCGGATGGCCGCGGCCGTGATGTGCTCGAAGGACTGGAGGTCGGTCTCCCGCCCGGTGATGAAGTGGTGCGCGCTGAAGCCGGTCTGCTCGAAGGTGATGGTCTTCTTGATGCTCGGCGTGCCGTTGATCAGCACGAGCGGCACCTTCTCGACATAGGCGCCGGCGACGGCGTTCACGGCACACAGCGCGCCGGCGGAGTAGGTGACACAGAGGGCCCCGATGCCCTTCAGCCTCGCGTATCCGTCCGCCGCATAGCCGGCGTTGACCTCGTTGACTTCCTCGATGAGTTCGACGCCGCTCGGCGCGACATACCGGTTCAGCCATTCGATGGAGTAGTCGCCCGCGATGGCGAACAGGTGGTCAAGACCCAGCTGGTGGAGCCGGTCTATCAGGTACTGCCCGACCGTGCAGCGCTCTGCCATGGCGTAACTCCTCTGTGATCAGTGGTCAGTATTCGCTTGCACCGCCGAACAGCCGGGGCAGGTAGATGTCGAAGATGCCCGGACACTTGCGCTCCGGATACCGCTGCAGCAGGAAGTCCTTGAAGGCGGCGCCCGTAAGGCCGTCCCCGACGGCCCGCAGGGCGGCCGAGAGGTACTCGATGTTGCGGGCGACCTCGTATCTGTCGGCGGGAAGGCCGTGGCCCGGCAGGAAGAGCTCGTACTCCGACACCAGCAGGTCCTGCAGCACCCGGATCCAGTGGCCCAGCTGTGATGTCAGATACAGATGGGTGCCGCTGTAGAGCAGATCCTGGGCGAAGTACACCCCCAATTCGGGAAGCCCGAGGGTGAGATGGAAGTCGGTCTCGGTGTCCGTCACCCGGTCCAGGACGTACCTGACCCCGTCGATCGTCTCCTCCCCGGGGCTGGCGACCTGCTTGGGGACGACGATGTGCTCCGGGAGGAGGCCGCCGAGCTTCCAGTGGTCGCGGAGCGACTCCTCCCCGTGCTCGTGGATGAAGGTCATGGTCTCGGAGAGCGCGTAGACCGTGACGTCGCGGAACGCGGCGCCCAGGCCGAACCAGTGGTCGGGGTGCCGGTGGGAGAGATACAGCCGGTCGATCGGCTTGCGCAGGCTGTCCGCGTACGCCCTGAACTCCCTCGCATAGGGGGCGAGGAACTGTGCGTCGACGAGTACGAGGGAGTTCCTGGACTCGACGATGTGCGTCGCGTTCGCGATGTTGCCGTCGCTGAAAGAGGAAACGAAGGTGTGAATACGGACGTCGCCCGCCCGCTTCACGACCATGACGATGGGGTCCGACATCTGAGCCGGCATCCGGGACCTCCCCGATTCGGAACGGGACGAGAGTAAGGACGGGGTCATGCGGCGACGCGCGTGTTCAGTTCCTCCAGCGCCGCTTTCGCGACGTCGTAGGCGCTGTCCGCGCCCCGCACCGGGGCGTCCTCGCCGGGCCGCCAGAAGCGCCTGCGCGCCATCCGCATCGAGCTGACGAACGGCGGGATCGCGTTGAACACCTCGATCAGATACGGCCCGCGGTACACCGGCTCGACCTCGCTGCGCACGAGATCCCACGGAATCCAGCTGTCCTTCACCGCGCCCCGGTCCGGCGCCGAGATATGGACGTAGTGCAGCCGGTTCTGCCGCACGGCCCGCGCGATGTTGTTCCGGAAGACCGAAGGACCCTGGCTCTCCATCAGGACCTGCGCGGTGTCGATCGTCACGCCGCCCTGCGGGTGTTCGAGCCCCTCGAGGAAGTCGAGGACCTCCGAGACCATGTTGGGCGGCGGAGTCTCCCAGCTCTTCACGGGCTCGATGGCGAGCTTCACCTCCCGGGCCGCGGCGTACTCCGAGAGGTCCTCGAAGACTCCACGGGCCGCGTGGAAGCGCGGCTTCATCCACTCCTGGAGGTCGTCGCTCCACAGCGGCTCGCCGTCGTCCGTGAGGGGGAAGACGCCGTAGGGGTAGAGGAACGGACCCGACATGATCGTGTCGCCGCCGCCCAGGGCCCGGGTGATGTCGACACGCGACTTCAGATAGGAGAGGGCCTGGGCGCGCTGCTCCTCGTAGGGCGAGGTCGGGTCGAAGGTCCGCGTGGTCCCGACGTTGGTGGTGAACCTGGCCCCCCGCAGGCCCGCCTGGTCGAAGGCCTTCCTCAGGCCGATGTAGCCGTCGAGCTCGAGCTTGTGGTCGACGGTCGCGGGCCGGGCGGCGATATGTACGTCGAAGCCGGCGTAGCCCATGTCGGTCAGGGCCTTCAGATGAGTGATGAGGGTCTGGGTGTAGCGGGTATCCTGCGGACGCAGATCGGCCGTGAACATGAAGAAGCTGAAGTACACGTCCCGGTCGACGTTCGGTTTGAGGCCCCGCGCCAATGTCACGTTCATCGTCACCAGCCCAAGACGTCGGCGAGGTAGGAGCGGGCCTTCTTGGCGTACTCGAGCGGGACGGCCTTGTTCGGGTCCTGCTCGGCCTCCACCACCAGCCACCCCTCGTACCCGGCGTCGGCCAAGACTTCGAGGATGGGCCGGAAGTCGATCGCGCCGTCTCCGGGTACGGTGAAGACGCCGAGCTCGACGGCCTCTTGGAACGACAGGCCTTCCTCACGCACCCGGCTGACGATCCCGGGCCGGATGTCCTTCATGTGGACGTGGCCGATGCGGTCGACGTGCGCCCGGGCCAGTTCCAGCGGGTCATCGCCGGCGAAGGCGAGGTGGGCGGTGTCGAGCAGGAGGTGGACCAGGGCGGGATCGGTCGAGGCAAGCAGCCGGTCGACGTCGGCCCGGGTCTGGACGCCGGTGCCCATGTGGTGGTGGTAGCTGAGCTTCATCCCGGCCGAGCTCGCGATCTTGCCGAGTTCGTCCAGACCGGACGTCAGGGCGTCCCACTGGGCGTCGGTGAAATGCGGACGGTTGGCGAACACGTCGACGGGAAGCAGATGCGACGAAGCGCCGAACTCGGCCACGACCAGCTCGGTCCCGCCCAGCGCCTTGAGATGGGCCAGCGTCTCCTCGAAGGCGGCGATCGTCTTGTGCCGCATCTTGCCGATCGTGAAGTACGTGCTCGTCCAGGGCTCGGATATCTGCAGGCCGCGGAGGTCGAGGGCGGCCTTGAGCACGGCGGGGTCCGAGGGGTACTTGTGCCCGATGCTGCAGCCCTGGAAGCCGGCGAGCGCCATCTCGCTCACGGCCTGGCCGAAGGAGATGCCGGCGTCGATGGTGGGGAAGTCGTCGTTCCACCACAGGGTGCAGCAGACGCCGAGCTTCACCTTGTCCGGGCCGAGACGGCCCGCTGATTCGGTCATTTCGTCGCCCCCTTCAGATAGCGGTCCTCGATGCGGGGTGGCTGGGCCCAGGAGCCGTAACCGGGCGCCTTGGCACCTGGAGGGTTGGCACCGATCGCCCGCCACAGCAGCCCCTCCTGGTAGGAGGCGGCGGTGACCGTGGAGGTCTCACCCGCCGCACGGGCCCCGTGGCGGTCGGTCCACTCGGGTGGCAGCGAGTACCACATCCCGGCGTACCAGAGCTTGATCACGTTGCGGGCCACCGGGCCCAGGCGGTCGTCGCTGAAGATCCGGTGGCGTAGGGCCCGGTCGAACAAGTCCCGGTCGAGCGGGGTCCGTTGATGACTTCCGGCATCGCCGGCCGCGTCGGCCCGGGCTGCCCGATAGGCGTCCAGGAGAGCGACGACGACCTCGTCGCCGCAAGCGGCTCGCACTTTGGCCAGGTACTGGTCGGCCATACCGGTGCCGAGCAGTGCGGTCTCCTCGAAGGCGGTGAGGTCGACCGACAGGGAGAGGAAGTCCTCGAACGACGGGGCGGTCACGGCGTCGCCGCCGGGATCTCGAAGGTGGGCGCGGCGTGCAGGCCGTCGCTGCCCGGCAGGGGGTTGCATATCAGCCGGTTGAACCCGTCGCGCAGGCGGAACATGTCACGGACGGCCTCCTGCAGGAGGTCGGGGTTCCCGTTGAACGCCCTGGTGAGCAGGGCGAGGAAGGCGCCATAGTCGGCGTTGAACTCCCGGGCCGCAGCGGCAAGTTCGGAACCCGCCGGGTAGTCGGCGAGCTGGGCACTCACCTTCACCGGGTACACCTCGTCCCAGGCGACGCTGAGCGGTGCTCCCGAAGGCGCATCGGGGTCATCGCCCACCTCGTAGTAGCGGCCGAGCTGCAGCTGCCGGAACCGGTAGTAGTGGGCCAGCTCCCCGGCCGCGTCGTGGATGCCCGCATCGAGGCCCTCGCCCTGATCGGCGATGAGGCTCAACGCCCGGCAGGCCGAGTCCAGGTCGGTCACGACGATCACGTCCCCGCCGCCAGAGTAGAAGTACTCGGACCCCACCTGCAGGGCCGGATCCCCGCAGAAGAGCTGCCCCGGATCGGCGGCCGCCACCTTCTCCAGCCCTTCGATGATCTCCGCGTAGAACTCGCCGATGCTGTAGAAGCGCATCTTCTCGGCGGTCGGACTGGAGACGAGGAATGGTCCCCCGCTGTCCGGCAGCGTCAGCAGCCGTTCGGCATCGGGTGCCCGCCCCGGCCGCTCGATCTTGCAGAACGTCTCCACCGCCTCGGGGGAGAGCGGCCGCAGGTCGACGGTGAAGTCGTCCTCCCCGTCGGGGAGATAGGCCGGGTAGGCGGGTACGAAGCCGGGGCGGGTCAGATCGGGCTTCCCGCCGATGGCGTTCAGGACGTTGGCGACCAGGGTCAGGTGCAGCATCTCCTCCACCGCGACCACCCGGATGATGTGGGCGGCGTCGGAGTTGGTGGTGGATTTTATGGAGTAGTACGCGGTCAGGTACGGCGGGATGGTCGCGTGCTCGAGCGCCATCGCCGCGTGCAGATAGGCGATCAGCTCGTCGCGGTTGTCGATGGTCGACGCGGTCACCGGGCCACCTCCTCGTGTGCCGACTGGGGGTGGCGCTGGGCGGCGACGTTGATCGGCGCGGTCTCGGAGTCGAGCTGCGCCAGCATGGCGCGGGCGCTGCGCAGGCACAGGGCGGCGACGGTGAGCGTCACGTTCGACGTGCCCACGGTGGGCATGCTTCCCCCGCCGACCAGATAGAGGTTCTCGTGGTCCCAGGACCGCTGATCCGCGTTGACCACCGAGGTCGCCGGGTCGGAGCCCATCGCGTGGGTGCCGGCCAGGTGGTTGCCCCCGCGGATCTCGTACCCCTGACCGTCGTGGACGGCGTAACCCCAGAAGCCCGGGTCGTAGGCGGTGTGGTCCTCGGCCCCGAGGCGGGCGAAGATCCGCTTCGACAGCTGCCGGGCGTACGCCACCCCCCGCATCGTGTACTCGGGGATGTCGTAAGTGAGGATGGGCCGCATGTTCCCCAGCTGGTCGGTGAAGGCCGGGTCCACCGAGATGCGGTTGCTCGGGTTGGCGGGGACCTCGACCATGAACGCCAGCTGCAGCTGGCGGGAGACCCGGTCCACCAGGCCCTGGCGCAGCGACTCACCGTAGCGGCCGCCGGAGTCCACCAGGTCGATCAGGTCGGTCATCGGTGCCCCCCGGGCCCAGCCCCAGCCGTCGTTGTGGATGTCGACGCTGAATGCGGCCTGGCGGCGGCGGAATCGACCCCCACGCAGGTCGGTGATGCCGCCCGTGCAGTTGGTGCCCCGGAAGGTGCCGGCCACCTCCGGCAGCAGGGCCCACGCGAGCAGGTACGCGTGGTCCATGAAGTTGCGCCCCATCAGGCCGCTCGAACTGCGCAGGCCCGAGGCCAGCATCAGCCGGGGGTTCTCCACCGCGTTGGCGGCCAGGATGAACAGCCGTCCCCGGGCCTTCATGGTGGTGAAGCCGGGGCTGTCGGGCGAGTCGTAGCGGCGGTACTCGATCTCGGTCACCCGGCCGGTCTGCTCGTCGACGTGCACCTTGTGGGCCACCGCCTGGGCCACCAGGTCGACCCGGCCGGTCCGCAGGGCGATGGCGAGGGTCTTGCCGGCGTTGTACTTGGCCTGCACCGGACAGATGGGCACGCAGTTGTTGTTGCCCTGGCACCGCTCGCCGACCTCGACCTGGTACGTGCTCACCGCCCCTTGCGGCACATAGCCCTTCCCGCCGTCGTAAGCCGGGTTGGGTATCCCGTTGCGCCCCTGCGGGAACGGCCGGACCCGCAACTCCCGCTGTTCACCGTCGAGTTCGACCGGCATTCCGTCGAGGTCCTTGGCGACCATCTGGTCCAGGTACGACAGGGGCAGCCCCTTCATCGGGAACACGTAGTCCTCGTCGAAGGTCATTCCGAGGTAAGCCTGGTCCGCCACGTCGGCGGAGACACCGATCTCGCGTTCCGCCTCGTTGTAGTACGGGGCGAGGTCGTCGTAAGTGAGCGGCCAGTCGGTCCCCTCGCCGTAGAGCGTGTGCATCCGGAAGTCCTCGGGCAGCATCCGCAGCGTCTTGCCCTCCCAGTGCATGGTGGTGCCACCGAGGACCCTCGTGTAGGTGGTGTCGGTGGCGAAGGGCCCGCTCTGGACGATGTAGGACGAGGCGTCGGGCGCCCCCGGGAAGATGCGCCGCGCGTCGGTACCGCGGGGCATCGGGGCATTGGCGACGGCCGGGTAGGGCGCCTGGTTGTCCTTGCTGATCGCCGAGTAGAAGCGGTCGAGATACTTCTCGTAACCCCTCAGCGTGAGGTCTTCGGCCGGGCCCGCTTCGAGCAGCAGCACTCGCCTGCCGGCATCGCTCAGCCGCGAGGCGATGAGGGCGCCGGCGATTCCGCCGCCCACGATGACGGCGTCGTAAAGGACCTCGGCCGCCGCCGCGGGGTCGGTGCGCTGCGCCGCCCCGCCGGGGAACTTCTCGTACATGGGGCGGTCACCCCTCCTTGGCTGGGAGCAGCCGGGACCACCGAAGTGGTGGCCCGGATTCGAGTCGGTCGGCCACGGTCACACTGCTTCGGCGCGAGCTCGCATGGCGGACAGATAGGCGGCGTAGCTCCACGTCAGGTTGCGAACGCTGCGCTCGTAGCCGGTGGTGCCGTCGAACTGCTCGGAGAGCTCCAGGTGGTCGCTGTGGTAGATGACGGCCTGCACCATGTCGTCACCGGTGGTCAGCAGGGCGGCGGCAGCTGCTGCCGGGGCCGAAGACGCATCGATGCCGGACTGGGCGAAGAAGGGTGCGGACAGCTCGTCCAGCGGAACCTTGCCGCTCGACTTGATCTCGGCGGCCAGCTTGTAGTGCAGCTCGGCGACGTTACACGTGGACAGGGCCCAGGGGTGACCGCCGAGCGTCGGGTGCGCGGTGTCACCGTTGTAGACATCGCCCGGGTAGCGACCGAACAGCGGCCCGATGCCGAGCTGTTCGCGGTCCGCCTTGTTGATCGGGTAGAAGGCGATGCCGCCCTCCTCCCACTGCGCGCGCAGCTGGGCCGCCGTGGCGAGGAGCTTGGTGTCGGTGAAGGACACGGCGCCGTACAGGGCCGCCTGGACGATGTCGATGTTCGGGTCGTAGCCGTCGACGACCGGGCGCTGGGGTGAGGGCTGGGCCCCGCCGCCGGGGTCGGCCATCAGGCTCACGTACTTGCTCCCGTCCCAGTGTCCTGCGAGGGCCTCGCGCAGCCACTTGATGGCGGGCTTCAGCCCGGTCGGCTTGTTGATGCCGGTGATCTTCGAGGACTGAATCTCCTCGAAACAGCGCAGCTGGGCGGCGCGGGCGAAGAAGCCGAACCCGCTGTGCTCCTCCCACAGGTTGGTGGTGGGCTTCTGGTAGACGCCGAGGAGGAAGTCCACGTTGGAGTTCACCAGGTCGACCGCCCGCTTCTGGGTGCCGAGGTCGAGCTGGTCGTAGGCGGCCAGGATGGTGATCGACTGCAGGGCGGGGCCGTCGTTCTGCTCGGTCCACGGGCGCGAGTCGCCAGCGATGTTGAAGCAGGCGTGCCCCTTCGTCGGCTGGGCGTTGGAGTGGCAGAGGTCGGCGAACTGCACGTAGTCGTTGAGCGTCTCCACCGTCCCGTCCTGACCGGTGGGCATGTTGGCCTTGGCCACCTCCATGGCCGTAATGGCTCCGTCGCGCACCCAGTTGAAGACGTAGTCCTCGTCGATGCCGGGGGTCTGGGCCGGGAACGACGGGGCGGCGATGACACAGCCCGGCTTCGAGTCCCGGGAGTAGTCGCCCGGCGATTGGGGGTCGCGGAAGGTGAAGCCGTTGCTGGCGATGTTCCGGAGCATGAAGGTGAGCATGATCGGCACGAGCGTCTGCGGGTTCACCGCTCCCGGTGCGAGGGAAGTCTGGACGTTCTCCCGCGGTTGTAGAGCTTCGGCCGGCCGGTTTGTGCGGGCGCGCATGACTGGCGCGATGTAGGACTCGGACATTGCTGAACTCCGTTATCTTTCGAGCGGATCCATTGGATCCGGCCGGCGGTCGAATCGCTGGTCAAGCGGGTCGAAAGGCTTGAAACTGAGCACATCCATGAGTTGTGCTCGACGGGGTGCGCGGGCTTCCGGCGTGAGTGAGCTCGACGGATGGCACGCGAAGACCACTGCCGCATCACCAGCGGTGCGCGGGAACCCTCGAGATGGCCAAATGGGTCGCGGACGCCTTCCGGTCGACTGGGGGCGCAACCTGCCTACTACCGGACAAGTCAGGCGGCCCGATCACCTCGGACTCATGTTTTCGCCCTGGAGGCACGGTGAGGAGAGTCGCGCACGACAAGGCCGTCAAGCCTGCGATGACCAACTAATCCGGTGTTCGCGTCGACGCCATTCCCGTAATTGCAGTAACTAGGGAATGCATCTATCCGCCCCCCTCCCCCGTTTTCTTTTCTCTCAGAAAGCACGCGATACCAAGGCTTTCCGGTTCACTGAACAATGCAGAACTGCTTTGAAGCAGCCTGAAACGTGGCCGCGGTACGCGATGTTCGTGCCACTTGGCGGCACCCCCGCTTTACGTAACGCAAGCTACAGCTAGCGGGAAGGTGCCGCAATACGAAATCCACATGTTGCGTACGAGGCTGGAGTAATCGGGAGCGACCCACTGGTGCAGAACTGCGTATCAAAGCCTGCTAGTGTGCATCAGTTTCAGCCATATTCCTATTCTCATTGACTGCGTTCTCACTCCTGTGCAAGATCTCAGCGTGGATGCACTGTGTAATCGTCGATCGCAGTTCATGATTGGTTCTCGGTCGGACACCACGTACGCCCCTTCCTCGAGGCCGGCGAATGCTGCCCAGCCCCGCGCACCCCTGAGTCCAGCGCCCCGGCGCCAAGACCAACCCTGATGTCGCCCACGTCCGCATCGGCGAGCCACGCACTGCCGGGCGCACTTCCAACCAGGACCAAGATCCGGACCGTTCACGGACCAGCACCCCGTCTCTCTCGGGACGGGACCGCCTTCTCGACAGGTCAGCGCCCCGGCGGGGGCCGTGCCACGAGCAGACGAAGAACCTGCTGGCGGCCGCTCACGCGTTCTGAAGCAGAGCCAGGCTTGCCAACGAGCCGCTTCCGAGACCCGTCGCTGCAGCCACACCGTCCCCATGGCGGCCCACCCAAGGGGTGTACGGCAGCAGCCGCACACCCGGGACATTGGGGGATTCAGCAAAGTCAGCATCGGCCTGGCCAACACGCGAGCGGCAGCTCCGGGGCGGGCGCTCCAACAGCTGCGACACCAACGCAATAGTGCTGACGCTCCGTCAGGAAAGTCGGCATTGGGTCAGCATTGGGCTGACTAAACCCGCCTACAGTTGGCCAGACATGAGAACGTAGCGTTGTCCGTCGATGTGTTCCCGAGGAGCGATCGCCCCTCGGGAAAGCCAGGTGCCGAGCGGGGACGACCGTGTCCCGCGAGAGGCTTGCACTAGAGCTGGAACCCCAGGTCAGCGCGCCCTTCCGCGCGGTTTCAGTGGTACAGGCGGGAGTTCAGGAGCAGGCAGCGGGGCACCGTCGTACCCCACCACGTCACCGAATCGAGAGCCCGTCATCCAGTCCGAACGGGCCTGTGCGATATCCGCGTTGGACCGCCCGATGAAGTTCCACCACATGATCAGCTCCTCCTCGAACGGTTCGCCGCCCAGCAGCATGAGGGCCGCGTCCGAGTCGGCGCGCAGAGGGAGTTCGGTGCGGCCGCAGCCGAGGTAGAGCATCGACCCCGGCAGTACCGGTACGCCGTCGACGTGGGCCTCGCCGGACATGGCCAGGACGGCGTACTCGAAGTCGGGCTCCAGGGGCAGTCGTACGTCGGTGCCGCCCGTCAGGGAGAGGTCGGCGCCGACGATCGGGGTGTACGTCGTGCCGGGCGAGGTCGTGCCGTCGACGGTGCCCAGGATGAGCGTGGCCGTGAGGCCGGGCGCCGTGACGCGGGGCAGTTCGGCGTGGTGCTCGAAGCGCGGGTCGGTGTGGCGGTGGCCGTCAGGGAGGGCGACCCAGAGCTGCGCGCCGTGCAGGAGGCGGGCGTGCGACTTGGGGCTCTCCTCGGAGTGGCTGATGGCCCGGCCCGAGGTCATCAGGCCCAGTTCGCGTGGGCGGATCGTCTGCAGGCTGCCCGTGGAGTCCCGGTGCAGCACCTCGCCCTCGTGCAGCCAGCTGACGGTCTGCAGGCCCATGTGCGGGTGCGGGGGAACTTGCATGCCGGGCTCGTCGGCGATGTCGTCGGGCCCGTAGTGATCGACGAAGCACCACGCGCCGACCATGCGACGGCCCAGGTTGGGCAGCAGGCGGCGGACTTCGGTGGACTCGCCGAGCTTGACCTGGCGGGGGCTGAGGAGTTCGCGCACCGGTTCGGCCACCACGAAGCCGCGGCCACCGCAGAGGGCGGGAACCGCCTCGCGATCAAGATTGCTCATGGCGCCCAACCTAGCCCCGGCGGGGCCCCTCCGTCAGGCCATCGAACCGCCCATCTTGGGGCACTTGGCTCAGAACCGGCTCGGGGCCTAGGACCTCGGTCCCGGACGCGTACGCCGTTGGTCGCACCGGCTATCCGGATAGTAGCCATGGCTATAGTAGCCATGTACTGTTTTTCCCATGAGCTCAGCAGGGTCGATATCCGAGAACGCGACGCCCGGTTTCCTCGTGTGGCGTCTGTCGATGAAGTGGCGCGTGGCCGTCGACCGGGCGGTCGCCCCGCTGGGCCTGACGCACGCGCAGTATTCGCTGGTGGCGTCGTTGTACGGCATGTACAGGGACGGGCAGCGACCCAGTCAGCGCCGGCTCGCCGACCACACCGGACTCGAACCGCTCTACGTCTCGAAACTGGCCCGCGCGCTGGAGTCGGCCGGCGTCGTCGACCGGACGCGGGATCCGGCGGACCCCCGGGCGGTCCAGTTGTCCCTCACGAAGGACGGGCTCGTGATCGCCCGCCGTGCGATCACGGTCGTTCAGGGCCTCCTGGACCAGCTTCTGCAGCCCCTCGGCGGGCTCGACGGCGAGCGCACGAAGGCGTTCAGCCGCGAGCTGGCCACCCTGCTCGACGTACCACTCGATCCGCAGACCGCACGTGAACCCGAATCGCGATCCACACCGCATTCCGCGAAGGAGTAGTCATGACCACCACCACTCCCCCCGTCAACGGCCAGGTCATAGGCCTCGCCCACTACGCGAGCCGGGCCGCCCTGGAGAGCGTGCTCGACCGCACCGGAACCACCTTCAACCAGTCGGTGGCCCTGCGGGCCGTCTCCGACAACGGCGGCACCGTCGAGCGCGACTGGCTCGTGGGCCGGCTGACCGGGGCACTGAAGATCGAAGAGGCGGCGGCGCGGGAGACCGTCGGTGAGATGACGTCCCTGAAGCTGCTGGAGGAGCCGACGGCCGGGCGGGTGTCGCTCACGGACAGCGGTCGGGAGCTGTTCGAGTCGATCCGCACGGGCGGCAACGAGATCGCGGGCCGGCTGTACGTCGGGATTCCGGCCGAGGATCTCGCGATCGCGGGTCGCGTTCTGGCCCTTGTCACGGAGCGGGCCAACGCGGAGCTGGCCGGCAACGCGTAAGACACCCCTATCGACACCAGGTAACCAGCACACCGAGAGGTCGTGGAATATTCAACTATCTGTCGCGGTTGTGGCCCCGTGAAGGAGGTCAGCAGTGGAAACGACGTACTACGACCACGGGTCGGCCGCGGAGCGCTGGGAGCGGGCGCGGATGTTCTTCGACGCCAAGGACTACGCCGCCGCCGCGCGGGTTCTGGGCGGGCTGGTCGAGGAGGTGCCGGAGCAGGTCGGACCCCGGCTGCTGCTGGCGCGCTCCTACTACCACTCGGCCCAACTGCGCCGCGCGGAGGCCCAGTTGCGTGTACTCGTGGACCTCGACCCGGTCGAGCACTACGCCCGGCTGATGCTGGGGCGCACGTTGCAGCGCCAGGGGCGGCAGGACGAGGCTGAGTCGCACCTGCGGATCGCGTCGGCGCTCGCGGGCGACTTCGAGCAGGTCTGAGCTCCCTCGGGGGAAGGCCGGTCACCTGGGTGACCGGCCTTTCGCGTGTGCGGCGTCGGTGGGCTCCCTGCCGGGTGGGGGGTAGGTTCGGACGGGTTTCTCGCCCCCTCCGCCCCTACCCGTCCCGTACCTGGGGGGGGCTCCGCCCCCCAGACCCCCCGTATCGCGCTTCGCGCTCGTCCTCAAACGCCGGACGGGCTGATGCCTTTCCTCCGGTATGTGATCTCGCTCAGCAGTACGTCCACGGCGATGAACGCCGCCAGGGGGATGCCCAGGAGTGGGACGAAGTAGCCGAGGACGGCTACGGCCGCCATCGCCGGGGCCAGGATCTGCGGCGGGACCTGCTGCCAGGCGCCGCGCGGGATGGGGCGGCCGAACGCCGAGGCGCGGCCGCGCTGCCACCACATGCGGTAACCCCACACGATGAGCAGGATCAGCGAGAGCGCGAGCGCCATCAGGGCGATCTGGTTGAGAAGGCCGAAGAGGACGCCGGTGTGGGCGTCGATGCCCCAGCGGGTGAGCTTGGCGAGCAACGGGTAGTCCGCGAACCGGAGTTCGTCGATGACCTTGCCGGTCGCCGGGTCGACGGCCACCGAGTCCTGCTTCTCGGGCCAGCTGCGCTGGATCTGTTTGACGACGTAGGCGGAGTCGGCGTCCGCGGGCGCGACGATCTCGACCGGGTCGCCGAGTCCCTTGGCGCGAGCGGCCGCGAGAATCGTGTCGAGGTCCCCCGTCGTGGCCGCAGCGCTGCCCGCACCCGTGTGGCCCGCGTGCTCGCCGCTCGTCGCCGCCGACACCGAGGGAGTCGCCTGGCCGAGCGAGGTCCTCAGGGTGTCGATGTTCGCTCCGGCGTACGTCGACCAGGTCAGACCCGTCGCCGAGAGGAAGATGAACCCCGCGGCGGCCCAGACGCCGACCGTGCCGTGCAGTCCGAGGGTGCGGCGACGTCCGCTGGTGCCGCGCACCTTGCGCTGGGCCCGGCGGCGGCCGAACCACAGCACGATGCCGCCGCCCGCGATCACCCACAGCCAGCTCGCGGCGAACTCGCTGTACAGGCGGCCGTTCTCATCGAGGTGCAGGTCCCGGTGGAACTCGTCGATCCAGGTGCGCAGCGGGAGCGCGCCGGTGGAGCCGTACTGCTCCAGGGCTCCACGCACCTTCCCGGTGTACGGGTCGACGAAGACCGCGAGGGTGTGGTCGGCGCCCACACCCGGGACGCCGGAGAGCAGCACGCGGGTCGTCGCGTCTTCCTCCGGGGAGGGGCGTACGGCCGAGACGGTGCCCTCGGGGTGAGCCTTGCGGGCGGCGCTCACCTGCTGGGACAGCGGCAGCTTGTGATTGCCGACCGGGACGGTCAGCTCGTGCGCGTACACGATCTTCTCGGCCTGGAACGAGGCGGCGTAGAGAAGGCCCGTCGTGGCGGCGACCAGCAGAAACGGGGCGACGAGCACTCCGGCGTAGAAGTGCAGGCGCAGGATCAGGGGGCGCAGCGGGGACCAGAGTCCGCGTGTCGGTGGCGGCGCGACGGACTGCGGGGACTCGTCCGTCGTGGTCGAGGGAGCGGTGGACATCGGCGGGGTTCTCCGGGGAGGCAGGGGACGGGAACGGGCCGTGGGCCGGGGAGTTGGGCTCCCTTCGCCGGTGGCGGTCCAGTAGTCGGGGCGTGGGGGCATCGAGTTCCCGGGGGCGTGCGTGGCCTGCGCCACACGCGGGAGGCGCGTGACGGCGCGTCACGCGCAAGCAGTAGTGGGTACGCGTGACGGTGCGTCACACGCAGGCGGATGCCGATGCGCCAAGCGGTGCCTCACACGTAGGCAGAAGCGGGCACGCGTGGCGGTACGGCACACGCGGGCACGCCCGGACGTGACGTGCCTGGCTGTGCTCCCGAGCCGGACACCGACGCGTGTGACGGTGCGCCACATGCTGACGTGCGCGGCGCGCGTGACGGTGCGCCACACGCAGACATGCGCGACGCGCGTGACTGTGCGCCATACAGACACGACGCGCGTGCCGGTGCGCCATAAACAGACACGCCGCGCATGACGGTGCGGCGCGCGCGGAAAGATGCGGGACTCGCCCGGCTCCGTCTCGCTCCGCGCGATCCCTCTTGGCATCCTGGCGCGATGGCATCCGAACGTGACTCCAGCACCGCCCGCCCTCTGAGCGACCGCGTCGAGGAACTCCTCCTCCATGAAGGCCCGTTGCCGATCATCGCGGCCGGTGACCCGGTGCTGCGCCGGATGGCGGAGCCCTTCGACGGCCAGCTGGACCCGGGCCTGCTGGCCCGCTTCGTCGCCGCTCTGCGCGCGACGATGCACGCGGCGCCTGGTGTCGGCCTGGCGGCACCGCAGGTCGGCGTACCGCTGCGCATCGCCGTCGTCGAGGACCCGGCGCCGGTGTCCGAGGAGGTGCGTCTGGCGCGCGGGCGGGTGCCGCAGCCGTTCCGGGTGCTGGTCAATCCGTCGTACGAGGGAGTCGGCGCCGGCAGGGCCGCGTTCTTCGAGGGCTGCCTGAGCGTCCCGGGCTGGCAGGCCGTGGTGGCCCGGCACGCCGAGGTGCGGCTGACGGCGCTGGACGAGCACGGCCGCCCGCTCGACGAGGTGTTCACCGGCTGGCCCGCGCGCATCGTCCAGCACGAGACGGACCACCTGGACGGCATGCTCTATGTCGACCGCGCGGAGCCGCGCTCACTGTCCTCGAACCAGGCGATGGCGGATCTCTGGAGCCAGCCGACGCCGCGGCAGGCGGCGGCGGAACTCGGTTTCACCCTGCCCGACTGAAAAACCGCGCCGACACGGTACGCGGCCACCTGGCCGGCGCCGCGCCGCATCTCAGCGACGGCGAGGGGCGGCGGGTGCTCGGCTCGTTCCTGTTCACCGGCGACGACGCCGACAAGCGCGTCGGCGTCCTGTCCGGGGGCGAGAAGACCCGGCCCGACGCCCTGGCGGGACTCGTGCACTCGGGCGCGAACGTCCTTCTGCTGGACGAGCCCACCAACAACCTCGACCCGGTCTCCCGCGCCGAGGTGCCGGCCGCGGTGGGCACGTACCCGGGCGCGATCGTCAGGGTCACCCACGACGAGGGCCCCTCGAGGCCCTGCGTCCGGACCGGGTGCTGCTGCTCCCGGAGGCGGACGAGGACCTGTGGAGGGATGAGTATCTGGAGCTGGTGTCCCGGGCGTGACGCCCGTTGTCACGCGTCCCGGAACGCCTCGAGCAGCCGCAGCCACACCTCGCTGATCGTCGGATACGACGGCACCGCGTGCCACAGGCGGCTGATCGGCACCTCGCCGGCCACCGCGACGGACGCCGAGTGGATCAGTTCGCCCACTCCGGAGCCGACGAAGGTCACGCCGAGGAGGATCTCGCGGTTGATGTCGACGACCATGCGGGCCCGGCCGCGATAGCCGTCCGCGTACAGGCCCGCGCCCGCCACCGAGGACATGTCGACGTCCACGGCGCGGACGCGATGGCCGGCCTCTTCCGCCTCGGCGAGGGAGAGCCCCACGGCCGCGGCCTCCGGGTCGGTGAAGACGACCTGGGGAACGGCCGAATGGTCGGCGGTCGCGGCATGGGCGCCCCAGGGGTCCGTCTCCAGAAGGGGCACCCCCGCGGCGCGGGCTGCGATGGCGGCGCCCGCGATCCGGGCCTGGTACTTGCCCTGGTGGGTGAGGAGTGCCCGGTGGTTGACGTCACCGACCGCGTACAGCCACTCGCTGCCGACCACCCGCAGGCTGTCATCGACGTCGAGCCACCTGCCCGCCTCCAGGCCGACCGTGTCGAGGCCGAGGTCGTCCGTGCGGGGCGCGCGGCCGGTGGCGAAGAGAATCTCGTCGGCCTCGATACGGTCCCCGGAGTCGGTCAGCGCGACCACGGCCGAGCCCTCCCGGGTCACCGCGGTCACTGAGGTGCCGGTGCGCACGTCCGCGCCCGCCTCCGTCAGGGCCTCGGCGACCAGTTCCCCGGCGAAGGGCTCCATACGGGGCAGCAGGCCCTTGCCGCGCACCAGGAGAGTGACCTGGGAGCCGAGGGCCTGCCAGGCCGTGGCCATCTCGGCGGCCACGACGCCGCCGCCCACCACGATCAGCCGCCCGGGCACGGCATGCGCGCTGGTGGCCTCACGGCTGGTCCAGGGCTTGACCTGGGCGAGTCCCGGCAGGTCGGGGAGGAGGGCGCGGCTACCGGTGCAGACGGCGACGGCGTGCCGGGCGGTGAGGACGTGCCGCTCACCCTCCGGGCCATCGACCTTCACCGTGCGTGATCCGGTAAGCCGCCCGTGTCCTCGGTAGAGGTCGGCTCCGATGCCGTTCAGCCAGTCGACCTGGCCGTCGTCCTTCCAGTGGGAGGTGTAGTAGTCCCGGTGGGCGAGGACCGCTGGGGCGTCGAGGGGGCCTTGCACGGACTGCCTCAGTCCGGGCACACGGCGGGCGTCGGCGCGGGCGATGACCGGGCGCAGGAGGGCCTTGCTGGGCATGCAGGCCCAGTAGGAGCACTCGCCGCCGACCAGCTCACTCTCCACGATCGCGGTGGAGAGGCCTGCCGCGCGGGTGCGGTCGGCGAGGTTCTCCCCCACGGGCCCGGCACCGAGCACCACGACGTCGTACGCGATGGTTTCCGTTTCCGTCATGGGGCCAGTCTGGTTGTTGGTGTGCGCCGTGGCCACACGGGTACGTGCGCGGAATACGCGGCCGACGGGCGGCGTTGTGCACACCGGTTTGCCCCGAGCCCCGACACCAGGAAGAGGGAAACACGCCATGAGCAGCACCGTGGAGCTCACCAAGGAGAACTTCGACCAGACGGTCACGGACAACGAGTTCGTCCTGATCGACTTCTGGGCGTCCTGGTGCGGGCCGTGCCGTCAGTTCGCCCCCGTCTACGAGAAGGCGGCCGAGGCAAACCCCGACCTGGTGTTCGCCAAGGTCGACACCGAGGCGCAGCCGGAGCTGGCCGCGGCCTTCGAGGTCCAGTCGATCCCGACTCTGATGATCGTCCGCGACCAGGTCGCGATCTTCTCCCAGGCCGGGGCCTTGCCCCAGGCCGCCCTGGACGACGTCATCGGGCAGGCCCGGAAGCTGGACATGGACGAGGTCCGCAAGCAGGTCGCCGAGCAGCAGGCTCAGCAGGCCGGCCAGTAGGACATCCGGGTGGCCTGGCGGCCTAGAACGGGTACGCCGCCACATCCCCGCGCACCGTCGTCCAGCGCACGTCGGTGAAGGCCTCCAGGTTGGCCTCGCCGCCGAAGCGCGCGCCGGTGCCGGAGGCGGCGATCCCGCCGAAGGGCGCGACGGCCTCGTCGTTGACGGTCTGGTCGTTGATGTGGGCGATGCCGGTGGGGACGCGCTCGGCGAGGTCGAGGCCGCGCGCGGTGTCCCGCGTCACGATGCCGAGCGAGAGGCCGTACGGTCCCGCGGACGCGAGGGCCGCGGCCTCGTCGACAGTCGTGAACGAACGCACCGGCGCGACCGGCCCGAAGACCTCCTGCGCGTACGCCGGGGTGGAGTCGTCGACTCCGGCCAGGACCGTCGGCCGGTAGAACAGCTTCTCGTGCGAGCCGCCCGCCGCCAGCTTCGCCCCGTGCGCCGTGCTGGACTCCACCAGGCCCTGGATCTTGGCGAGTTGGACGCCGTCGATGATCGGTCCGAGGTGCACCTGCTCGCGGTACGGGTCGCCGACGGTGAGGGAGTCGGCCTTGGCGGCCAGCCGCTCGATGTACTCCTCGTACAGGGACGCGTGGACGAGATGGCGTCCCGTCGTCATGCAGATCTGGCCCTGGTGGAAGAACGAGCCCCAGGCCGCCGTGGAGATCACCGCGTCGATGTCGGCGTCCTCCAGCACGATCAGTGCCGAGTTGCCGCCCAACTCCAGGTGCGCGCGCTTGAGATGCCGTCCGGCCGCCTCACCCACCGCGCGTCCGGCGGCGGTCGAGCCCGTGAAGGAGATCACGGGCACATGGGGGTCGGCGACCAGCGCCTGACCGGCGTCGGGACCACCGGGCAGGACATGCAGCAGCCCCTCCGGCAGACCCGCCTCGGCGAAGACGGCGGCGAGCGCGAGACCGCCGCACACGGCGGTGCGGGGGTCCGGCTTGAGCACGACGGCGTTGCCGAGCGCGAGGGCGGGGGCCACCGAGCGGATCGAGAGGATCAGGGGGGCGTTGAAGGGGGCGATCACCCCCACGACGCCGACCGGGATGCGCCGGGTGTACGACAGGCGCGGCGCCTCCGAGGGCAGGATCTGGCCCGTCGGACGTGAGGCGAGCGCGGCCGCCTCGTAGCACTCCTGGGCGGCGACGTGCAGCTCGAAGCCGGCCTTGCCGGGAATGGAGCCGGACTCGCGGACGATCCAGTCGCGCAGTTCGTCGGCGTGCGCGGCGAAGAGGTCACCCGCCTTGCGCAGTACGGCGGCGCGCACGAAATGCGGGGCCTTGGCCCACTCGGGCTGGGCGGCGCGGGCGTCCCGTGCCGCCGCGGCCACGTCCTCGGTGGCGGCGAGCGTGACAGCGCCGAGCCGTTCGCCGGTGGCGGGCTCGGTGACGGCGTACTCACCGCCCGAGAGGGTGCGGTTCTGCCAGGTCTTGGGGTCCAGCAGCGGCATGTCGGCTCTCCGATCGATCACTCAAGTGCAGCGGGACTCACAGCGCGAGGGGTAGCCCCGTGTAGTTCGCGGCCAGTTCGGCTGCCGCGGGGCGGGACGCGGTGATCCGGCGCAGCCGCGCGAGCTGCAGCCGGTACTCGAAGGCATCCTCATCTGGTTGAGCATGCAACATCCTAGTCATGTCGTACGAGAAGCGCGTGGCCTGCCACACCCGGCCGAGACACAACTGCGAGTAACGGTCCAGGAGTTGACCGGACCCGGTGCGGTACAGCTCGGCGAAGCCGCGGGCCAGCACCCGTACGTCGGACACCGCGAGGTTGAGGCCCTTGGCTCCGGTCGGCGGCACGATGTGGGCGGCGTCCCCGGCGAGGAACAGCCGTCCGTGGCGCATCGGTTCTTGGACGCGACTGCGCACCGGCGTCACCGACTTGGCGGTGATGGGGCCGCGCTCCAGCCGCCAATCGCCGTCGATCGCGAAGCGCGCGCCGAGTTCGTCCCAGACACGCTCGTCGGGCCAGTCGCGGGGGTCGGTGCCGTTCGGGACCTGCAAGTAGAGCCGAGACACCGATGACGAACGCATGCTGTGCAGCGCGAAGCCGCCCGGGCCGCGCGCGTAGACCAACTCGTCGCAGGACGGCGGCACATCGGCGAGGATCCCGAGCCACGAGTACGGATAGTCGTGCGTGTAGGTGCGGCCCACCTCGGCCGGGAACGCGTCGCGCGCGATCCCGTGGGACCCGTCGCACCCCACCACGTAGTCGCAGCTCAGGGTCTGCTCGCGCCCCTCGTGCACAAACCGCACCAGGGGGGAATCGCTCTCCGGCTTCTCCACGGCGAGCGCCGGCGCCTCGAACAACAGCGGCGGCCCCTCGGCCAGCAGGAGCGCGACCAGGTCCTTCACGATCTCGGTCTGGGCGTAGATCGTGACGGTACGGCCGCCCGTGAGCACCGGGAAGTCGATGTGGTGGCGTTCGCGGTCGAAGCGCAGCTCGATGCCGTGGTGGATCAGGCCCTCGGCGTCCAGGCGTTCGGCCGCGCCGCACTCGCGCAGCGCGTCCACCGTGCCCTGCTCGAGCATGCCGGCGCGCTGGCGGTGCTCGACGTACGCCCGCGTCCTGCCCTCCAGGACGACGCAGTCGATCCCCTTCCGGTGCAGCAGCCTGGCCAGCAGGAGTCCTGCCGGTCCCGCGCCGATGATGCCGACCGTGGTCCGCATGTCGCGCCTCCGGTGTCCGGTGCCCGGCCCTCACATACACGCCGGGCAACAGGCCCAGCCTCTCTCAGCTCGACTCCCGGTGCACCACCCGCGCGCCCAGCACCTCGTGCGTCTCGGCCGCGGCGCCGGGTTCCCGGACCGCGCGGTCGACCAGCTCGGCGAGGTCGCGCCCGGACGGCAGCTCGATGTGTACGGTGCTCAGCCGGGGCCGCAGCAGCCTGCCGAGCATCAGATCGTCCGCGCCGACGACGGCTACTTCGTCCGGGATGCCGACGCCCTCGTCCTGCAGGGCGCGCATGAGCAGCATCGCGTACTCGTCGTTGTAGGCGAACACGGCGTCGAGGCCGAGGGAGCGCCAGCGCGCCGCGAGCCGGGCGGCGGCCTCCTCCTCGTATGCCAGGGGCAGCTCGGTCACCGACGCGTCCGAGCCGTGCAGGGCGCGGCGTACGCCTTCGAGGCGGGGCCTGGCGAAGATCTCCAGCCCGGTTTCCGCGGGCATCACGACGCCGACACGGCGGCGGCCGCGGGCCAATAGGTGAGCGCCGGCGCAGTGGCCGACCCGGTCGTGGTCCATGAGCAGCGCGTGGGCGCCCTCGACGCGCTCGGGGCCCAGGGTGACCACGGCGCGGGCACCGGCGCGCTTGAGGAGGGCCACGCCCCGCGGACCGAGACCACTGCCGGGCACCAGGACGGCGACCGGGCGCAGCTCCGCCCAGACTCGCGCGGCCTCGTCGCCGTGCAGGCCGACACCGCCGTACTGGACGACGGTGTAGTCCAGACGGCTGAGGGCCCACTGAAGCTCGTTGAAGAACTGGTTGTAGAGCGGCCCCACGGGCACGGTCGGGGTGGGCATCAGGACCATCCGGCTGTGCCCGGCGCGCAGACTGCGGGCGGCGGCGTGCGGGACGTACCCGAGCTCCTTGGCGGCCTCGTGGACGCGACGGCGGGTGGGTTCGCTGATGCGGACGGCGCTGGTGTTATTCAGAACGTAGGAGACGGTCGCGCGCGAGACACCCGCGAGGCGTGCCACATCGGCACTCGTCGGCACGGGTCGTTGTGCGGGCGACGGCGGGGAGGGCTGCTTCGGTATCTGCACCATGACGTACGGCATCCTTGCAGAAGCACGGCGCGCCGCCGGGTGCAGGGGGAGCCGGACGATCCCGGGCGGCCGGAACTCGCCGTTCCACAAGGGAACTTACGCGTCCCGTACCGGAGGGCCCGTCCGGAGGTTACCGTGCGGTAGACGACGTGCTTCGGAGGTGTCCCCATGGCTCCCGACCGTGCCCCGGGTCTGGCGGAGTGTGCCCGCGCCCTCGCCGACGGCGAGGTGAGCGCACGCGAGGTGGTGGAGCGGGCGCTGGCCCGGATCGAGGCGACCCAGCCCACCCTCAACGCCTTCCGACTGGTGCGCGCCGAGGCGGCGCTCGCCGAGGCCGACGCGGCGGACAAGGAGCTGGCCGCCGGGATGCGGCGGCCGCTGCTCGGGGTGCCGGTGGCGGTCAAGGACGACATGGACGTGGCGGGCGAACCGACCGCGTTCGGCTGCCGGGGCGACCATCTGCCGGTGGCCGAGGACGGCGAGGCCGTACGCCGTCTGAGGGAGGCCGGCGCCATCGTGATCGGCAAGACGAACACTTGCGAACTCGGCCAGTGGCCCTTCACCGAGGGGCCCGCCTTCGGCATCACCCGCAACCCCTGGCACCGCGAGCACACCCCGGGTGGCTCGTCGGGGGGCTCGGCGGCGGCCGTGGCGGCGGGTCTGGTCCCGGCGGCGCTGGGCTCGGACGGCGCCGGCTCGGTGCGCATCCCGGCCGGCTGGACGCATCTGATCGGCATCAAGCCGCAGCGCGGCCGGATCTCCACCTGGCCGCGCCCGGAGTCGTTCCATGGCATCACCGTGAACGGCACGCTCGCCCGCACCGTCGCGGACGCCGCCCTGCTCCTCGACGCGGCGAGCGGCAACCATGACGGCGACCTGCACCGCCCGTCCGCGCTGCGGGTGTCGGACGCGGTGGGGCGCGAGCCGGGCCGCCTCAGGATCGCGCTGTCGCTGAAGCCGCCGTTCACGGCGCTGCCCGCCCGGCTCGACCCCGTCGTACGGGAGCGGGTGGTCGCCCTCGCGGAGCGCCTCGCGGCGCTCGGGCACACGGTGGAGGAGGCCGAGCCGCGGTACGGGCAGATCGGGCTCACGTTCATCCCGCGCGCGACGGCGGGGCTCGCCGAGCGGGTGCGCGCCGCCCCGTTCCCGGACCTTCTCGACCGGCGTACCCGCGGCGCCGCCCGCCTCGGCCGGCTGCTCGGCGGCGCGCCCCTGCGGGTGGCCCGGCGCGCCGAGGCCACGCTGCACCGGCGGATCGGCGCGCTCTTCGAGACGTACGACGTGCTGCTGGCGCCGACGACCGCCGCTCCCCCGCCGCGGATCGGCTCGATGGTGAACCTGAACGGCTTCGGCACCGACCGGGCCATGATCGCCGCCTGTCCCTACGCCTGGCCCTGGAACATCCTCGGCTGGCCCGGGGTGAACGTCCCCGCGGGCTTCGTCGGCGAGGGCCTGCCGGTCGGCGCGCAGCTGCTCGGTCCTGCGGACAGCGAGCCGCTGCTGGTGTCGCTGGCGGCCCAGTTGGAGGCCGATCAGCGCTGGCACGAACGGTGGCCGCCGCACGAGAGCGCCGCGGACTCGGCGGTGGCATAGGCGACTTCGCACCGTACGCTGTGACCATGGACGACGCGTCGATGGTCGGGTTGATGGGGCGGGTGACCGGCACGGTCGGACCCGGGCTCGTCGGCGAGGTGATCGTCCGGGTGCGCGGCGGCGCCGAACACTTCCTCGCGTACCCCGCGCCGGGAGCGGAGCGCATCGAGCGGGGCACGGTGGTGATGGTGGTGGAGTACCTGCCGCCGCGGACCGTCTACGTCTCGGCGGCGTACGACAGTTGAGCCCGTCCCCTCCCAGGTGAGAGGGTCGGCGTCAAGATTGCAACAAGGATCCGTCAGCGTCTGTACCCCGGCCTTGCCAAGGAGCACACTCCCGTTCGTTCGGTGCCGATAGGGCACCATGCAAAGGGGGCGTATGCCGATGGTTGTCGGCGTCGTGGCGGGGGCAGTTGTCCTCGCACTGATCTTCGTCGTTGTGGTCTTCAAGCTCATGTGGCGCGTCGCGGAGCCCAACGAAGCACTGATCATCTCCGGTTCGAAGCATCGGACCGAAGGTCTTGAAGAAGGCATGGGATTCCGCATCGTGACGGGGCGCGGCACGCTGGTGCTGCCGGGCGTGCAGGCGGTGCGCAAGATCTCGCTCGACCTCAACGAGACCGAGCTGCACGTGGACTGCGTGACCCACCAGGGCATTCCGCTCAAGGTGCGCGGCGTGGTCATCTTCAAGGTGGGCGACGACTTCGTGTCGATCGCCAACGCGGGCCGCCGCTTCCTCGACCAGCAGAAGCTGATGGCGGAGCGGGTGCACAACGTCTTCGCCGGTCATCTGCGGTCCATCGTCGGCGGGTTGACCGTCGAGGACATGATCCGCGACCGCGAGAAGCTGACCGGCCAGACCCGGGCCGCGTGCGGTACGGAGATGGAGAAGCTCGGTCTGATCGTCGACTCGCTGCAGATCCACGAGATCGAGGACCCGACCGGGTACATCAAGAACCTGGCCATGCCGCACGCCGCCGCTGTACAGCGCGACGCGCGGATCGCGCAGGCCGAGGCGAACCGTCTCGCCACCGAGGCCGAACAGAAGGCCGCGGCACGGATGTCGGAGGCGACCCGGGACAGCGAGATCCTGCAGGCCGGCTACCAGGCCGAGCGGGACAAGGCTGCCGCCAAGGCCCGGCAGGCCGGGCCGCTCGCCGACGCCGCCGCCCGGCAGGACGTCGTCGTCCAGGAGACCCGCATCGCCGAACTCGAGGCGCACCGCCGTGAGCAGCAGCTCCAGGCGGACGTCCGCAAGCCCGCGGACGCCAAGGCGTACGAGACCCGGGCGCGGGCCGAGGCCGAGCGTGACGCGCGTATCTCGGCCGCGCAGGCCAAGGCGAAGGAGACCGAACTCGCCGCGGCGGCCGAGGCGACCCGGGTCAAGACGGCGGCCAACGCGGAAGCCGAGGCGACGAAGGCGAGGGGTGCGGCCGCGGCGACGGCGACCAAGGCCACCGGTGAGGCCGAGGCGGCCGCGGCCCAGGCCAAGGGACTCGCCGCCGCCGAGGCGACGCGCGCGCAGGGTCTCGCCGAGGCGGAAGCCATCAAGGCGCGGGCCGCCGCCCTCGCCGAGAACCAGGAGGCGGTGGTTGCCCAGCAACTCGCCGAGAACTGGCCGGAGATCGTCCAGGCGGGCGCGAGCGCGTTCGGCAACGTCGACCACATGGTGCTGCTCAATGGCGCCGACGGCATGTCGGACGTGTTCGCCAAGGCCCTCACCATGGGCGGCACCGGCCTGGGCCTGGCACGCCAGTTGCTCGCGTCGATGAACCAGGACGGGGCGACGGACAAGGGCACGGCGGCCGCGCTCAACGGGTTCGTACCGCCGCGGTCGGAGAAGGTGCCGGTGGAGAAGGACGAGGGGTGACACGCTGAGGCTTCGGGCGTACGGGGGTTGACCTCTGTACGCCCGAAGTGGCGTACGCGAGTTGCCCGCTGTACGCCCCAAGTGGCGTACGCGAGTTGCCCGCTGTACACCCCGAAGTCGCGTAGGTGCGGCCCTGCTCGGTGGTCCGTGCCGTGCAGGCTCTACCGTGGCCCGCGTGACTGCGTTTACCGATGAAACCGATGAAGACGTCCCGGGCCGCTACGGCCCCACCGCGACCACCGAGGCCGAGCCGCGCCAGGTCGGCCGGGTCAGGACCGAGTACTCGCCCGCGCACGACGGCGACCCCGACCCCGGCGAGATCGTCTGGACGTGGGTGCCCTTCGAGGAGAACGACGGCCGGGGCAAGGACCGCCCGGTGCTGGTCGTCGCCCGCGAGGCCACGGGCACGCTGCTCGCCGTGCAGCTCTCCAGCAAACGGCACGACGGCGACCGGGAGTGGGTGCCGATCGGCAGCGGGCCGTGGGACCGGTCGGGACGGGACTCGTGGGTGGACGTGGACCGCGTGCTGCGGCTGCACGAGGACGGCATGCGGCGCGAGGCGTGTGCGCTGGACCGGATGCGGTTCAACTTGGTGGTGCACCGGTTGCGGGAGCGGTACGGCTGGAACTGAGCTTCACGCACCCGCCTGCCCGGGGAGGGTGGTCTCGTGGTTCACTGCGGGCCTGCCGTGGCTGGTCGCGCAGTTCCCCGCGCCCCTGACGGGGCGCTCCTATGCGAAAGCACGTTCAAATGTGCTGCGGGTTGCCGCCCCCGCCGTACGGTCCAGGATCCCGAACACGACCTGCTCGAAGTGCCCCTCGAAACGGCCTTTGACCAGCAGGTCCCGGAAGGCCTCCGCGACCTGAACCGGGTCGTTCCGGAAGACGCCGCAGCCCCAGGCGCCGAGCACCAGGCGCCGGTAGCCGTGGGCCGCGGCGGTTTCCAGGACCCGCTCGGCGCGGACGGCGAGGGCGCGCGGCAGGTCGGGCGCCCGCTCCGGCGCGGTGCGCAGGACGACCCCGGCGTTGGGCGCGGCGGCCGTCAGGAAGCCGGCCGGATACGGCTCGTCGAGGAGCCGGCCGCGATCGTCACGGAAGACGGGCACGGCGGGTGAGTGGATGACACGGTCCGTGTAGAACGGATCGCGGTGGGCGCGATGGTGGTCGTAGAACTCCCTGACCCGCAGCAGGCACCCGTACAGCGCGGAGGCCCGGCACAGGGCCTCCTCCTGGGCCTGTGCGCCGTTCAGGTAGCCGCCGCCGGGATTGCGCGCCGAGGAGAAGTTCAGGACGGCGACGGGCGCGCGCTCCCCGGCCATCCTCCGGGCGGCCTCCAGGCTGCTCTCGCCCGTGACCTCGATCAAGGTGTCGACGGGGGTGACCGGGCGTAGGGCCAGCGGTTTCGGACCGTGCATCCGCGTCCCGGTCCTGGCGGCCTCGGTCTCCGCGGCGATGGACACCTCGCGCCCGTCGGACGCGCGGTACGCGCCGGAGGCGACGATCTGCTCGGTCTGCTGAGCGATGGCACGCAGGCGGGCGCTCATGGCGCGACCCCCGTGCGCGCCACGAGCACACCGCCCGCGATCTCCCCCGTCGTGCCCATGAACGCATCGTGAGCGATGCTGGTCGTGCGGCGCAACAGAGTTTCGCGGCTCCGCAAAGAGAGTTTCCCGGTCCCGAAAGCGACGATTCTGCACCCTTGTGCGAACCGCCTCGAGGGTCTTGGGTGGGACGAGCGTTGCCGGTCCGGCCCACAGGCCTTCCGGGCCGGCGGCATGGTGGAATCTCAGGAGGATCCCGACATGTCCGATTCGGTGAGTGACTGTACGGAGCCCCGCTCCGCCGTCACCGAGGCCGAGGTGGAAGCGCTGGTCCGCGGCATCTGCTTCAAGACCGGCCCACCCCGCTTCCTCGGTGTGGAACTGGAATGGCTCGTCCACGAGCTGCGACAACCGCGGCTCCCGGTACCACCCGCGCGACTGAAGGCGGCGTACGCCGCACTGCGGACCCTGCCCCTGCGTTCGGCGCTCACCGTCGAACCCGGCGGCCAGCTGGAGCTCAGCTCCGCTCCCGCCACCTCCCTGATGGAGTGTGTCGGGTCCGTCTCCGCCGACCTCGACGCGGTCCGCGCGACTCTGCGCGAGGCGGGTCTCGCCCTCAGCGGCTACGGCCAGGATCCCTGGAACCCCCCGAGCCGTTTCCTGCACGAGCCGAGGTACGACGCCATGGAGCGCTACCTCGACCGCGCGGGGCCCGAGGGCCGCGCCATGATGTGCACCTCCGCCTCCGTCCAGGTCTGCCTGGACGCCGGGTACGAGGAGCCGGGCCCGCTCGGGCACGGACGCCGCTGGTGGCTGGCGCACCAGCTGGGCGCGGTCCTGGTGGCCGCGTTCGCCCACTCCCCGATGGCCGCGGGCCGGCGCACCGGCTGGCGCTCCACACGCCAGTCACTGTGGGCGGCGATGGACCCCGGGCGCACCGACGCCCCGCGACTGGGCGACGAGCCGCGGGCCGCCTGGGCCCGGCACGTACTGGACGCGCCGGTGATGTGCGTACGAGCGCCGAGCGGCCCCTGGGGCGTACCGGAGGGCATGAGTTTCCGGGCCTGGACCCGCTCCGGCGCGCCGCCGGACCGAGGGGACCTCGACTATCACCTGACGACCCTGTTCCCGCCGGTGCGGCCGCGCGGTCATCTCGAGCTGCGCATGATCGACGCGCAGCCGGGCGACGACGGCTGGATCGTGCCGCTCGCCGTGACGGCGGCGCTCTTCGACGACGCGGAGGCCGCCGAGATCGCCTACCGGACGGTCAAGCCGCTGGCCGAGCGGGCGGGCTCACTGCCCGCTCCGCGCAATCCGCTGTGGCGGGACGCCGCACGCCACGGCTTGGCGGATCCCGAACTGCGCGAGGTCGCCGCCGTCTGTTTCGCGGCGGCGACCGAGGCCCTGCCCCGGCTCGGTGCCACCACCGAAGTCATGGACGCCGTAGTGGAGTTCACCGACCGCTACGTGTCTCGGGGCCGCTGCCCCGCCGACGATCTGCTCAGCCAGTTCCAGGGTCAGTTCCACGGGAAGGACATCCGCACATGACCGCCCCCGACACCTCCCCCGATGTGCTCACGGACCCGGAGTCGCTCAGGAAGCGCGCCCTCGGCGCGCTGACCACGGCCCGCGACCGCACCGCGCTCCTCACGTCCTGCGTGGAGGAGCCCGAACTGACCGCCCAGCATTCGCCGTTGATGTCACCGCTGGTGTGGGACCTCGCGCACATAGGCAACCAGGAGGAGCTGTGGCTGCTGCGCGCGGTCGCGGGGCGCGAGGCGATGCGACCCGAGATCGACGGGCTGTACGACGCGTTCGAGCATCCGCGCGCGGAGCGGCCCTCGCTGCCGCTGCTGCCGCCCGCCGAGGCTCGCCGCTACGCGGCCGACGTACGAGGCCGGGCACTGGACGTCCTGGAGAGCACCGCGTTCCAGGGCACCCGGCTGACCGAGGCCGGCTTCGCCTTCGGGATGATCGCGCAGCACGAACAGCAGCACGACGAGACAATGTTGATCACCCATCAGCTCCGCAGCGGTCCGGCCGCCCTGACGGCACCGGACCCCGCTCCCGCGCACCTGTTCACCGGCCCCGCCGAAGTCCTCGTGCCCGGCGGCCCGTTCGTGATGGGCACGTCCACCGAACCGTGGGCGCTGGACAACGAACGGCCCGCGCATCGGCGTACGGTCCCGTCGTTCTTCATGGACACCACTCCGGTCACGAACGCCGCGTACCAGGCCTTCATCGAGGACGGCGGCTACGGGGAGGCGCGCTGGTGGACTCCCGAGGGCTGGGACCACATCAGGGCGCACGACATCGAGGCGCCGCTGTTCTGGCGCCGCGACGGCGGGCAGTGGCTGCGGCGGCGCTTCGGCGTCACCGAGGTCGTACCGCCCGACGAACCGGTGCTGCACGTGTGCTGGTACGAGGCGGACGCGTACGCGCGCTGGGCGGGGCGGCGGCTGCCCACCGAGGCCGAGTGGGAGAAGGCGGCCCGCCACGATCCGGCGTCCGATCGCTCCACGCGCTACCCCTGGGGCGACGCCGACCCCACCGAGGAGCACGCCAACCTCGGCCAGCGCCATCTGCGCCCGGCACCGGCCGGCAGCTATCCGGCGGGCGAATCGCCGCTGGGGATACGGCAGTTGATCGGTGACGTGTGGGAGTGGACGGCGAGCGATCTGCAGCCCTATCCCGGGTTCGTGCCCTTCCCCTACCGGGAGTACTCGGAGGTCTTCTTCGGCCCGGAGTACAAGGTGCTGCGCGGCGGCTCGTTCGCGGTGGATCCGGTGGCCTGCCGGGGCACCTTCCGCAACTGGGACTATCCGATCCGGCGGCAGATCTTCTCGGGGTTCCGTACAGCCCGCGACGGGTCCTCCTGATGTGCCGTCATCTGGCATACGTGGGGCCGGCGGTACCGCTCGGCCGGCTCCTCGTGGAGCCACCGCACAGCCTGTACCGGCAGTCGTGGGCGCCGCGGCGACAGCGGCACGGGACGGTCAACGCCGATGGTTTCGGGGTGGGCTGGTACGCCGACGGGGACCCGGCGCCCGCCCGCTACCGCCGTACCGGGCCCATCTGGGGCGACCAGTCGTTCGCGGACCTCGCGCGTGTCGTCAGGGCCGGTGCCCTGCTCGCCGCGGTGCGGGACGCGACTGTGGGGGGCGCGGACGGGGAGGCCGCGGCGGCGCCGTTCGCCGCGGGCCCCTGGCTGTTCAGCCACAACGGCGCCGTCCTTGGATGGCCGGGCTCCCTCGCCCCGCTCGTCCAGGGCCTGCCCGCGGTCGAGTTGCTGTCGCTGGAGGCCCGTTGCGACTCGGCGCTCGTGTGGGCGCTCATGCTGCACCGGCTGCGCGGCGGCGACGACGAGAGCCAGGCGCTGGCCGACACCGTCCTGGAGGTCGCCGAGGCGGCCCCCGGCTCCCGGCTCAATCTGCTGCTCACCAACGGCGGGACGATCAGCGCGACGGCCTGGGGCGACACCCTCTGGTACCTCAACGAGCCCGGCCACCACACCGTCGTCGCCTCCGAGCCCCACGACGACGACCCGCGTTGGCAGGAAGTCCCCGACCGCACACTCCTCACGGCGAGCCGCACCGAGGTACTGCTCACCCCGCTCAAGGACATGACCGACCACATGGCATCCCCGCAGCCCAAGGAGCCCCGTACGTGAGCCCGTTCACGCTGACCCGCACCCTTCCCGAGGACGCCACGGACGCCGCGCTGCGGGCCGACGTCCTGCACGGCCTCACCCGCACGCCCAAGACGCTGCCGCCCAAATGGTTCTACGACGCGCACGGCAGCGAGCTCTTCGAGGAGATCACCGAACTTCCCGAGTACTACCCGACGCGCGCCGAGCGCGAGATCCTGATCGCCCGGGCCGATGAGATCGCCAAGGCGAGTGGCGCGCGCACTCTCGTCGAGCTGGGTTCCGGCTCCTCCGAGAAGACGCGGCACCTGCTCGACGCGATGCCGCGGCTGCACACCTACGTGCCCGTCGACGTCAGCGAGAGCGCCCTCACCCAGGCCGGAAAGGCGCTGATCGCCGAGCGCCCACACCTCGATGTGCACGCGCTGATCGCCGACTTCACCGGCGGTCTCACGCTTCCCGGCACGCCCGGTCCGCGGCTCGTGGCGTTCCTCGGCGGCACGATCGGCAATCTGCTGCCGGCCGAACGCGCCACGTTCCTTGCGTCCGTACGAGCCCTGCTGGCGCCCGGTGACACGCTGCTGCTCGGCACGGACCTCGTCAAGGACCCGTCGGTACTCGTCGCCGCCTACGACGACGCGGCCGGGGTGACGGCCGCGTTCAACAAGAACGTGCTGACCGTCGTCAACCGCGAGCTGGGCGCCGACTTCGATCCCGGCTCGTTCGATCACGTCGCCCTCTGGGACGCCGAGCGGGAGTGGATCGAGATGCGGCTGCGGTCGCGGACCGCGCAGACCGTGAAGATCCCCGCTCTCGATCTCGCCGTCGATTTCGCGGACGGCGAGGAACTGCGTACCGAGATCTCGGCGAAGTTCCGCGAGGAGGGAGTGCGCCGCGAACTGGCCGCCTCGGACTTCGAGTTGACCCACTGGTGGACGGACGAGGAGGGCCGCTTCGCGCTGTCGCTGAGCGTGGCCGGGTAGACGTCCGGGCGCGGCCATGAGATGGGGTTGCGAAATGGACCGGACAAGCCCGCCAAGGGTTCGGCCTCACCCGGGGCATCCCGACATCTCGCGGACCGCCGCGCTGTGGGGCACCGTGGAATGACGCGTGGCACACCCGCCACGGCGGAGAGGAGCACCCGCATGTCCGACCACACGTATCGGGTCACCGAGATCGTCGGGACCTCCCACGAGGGCCTCGACCAGGCCATTCGCAATGGCATCACCCGGGCCTCGCAGACCCTGCGCAGGCTGGACTGGTTCGAGGTCACGCAGGTCCGGGGGCAGATCGAGAACGGGCGGATCGAGCACTACCAGGTCGGCCTGAAGGTCGGTTTCCGGCTGGAGGACGGCGACTGACGCGACGGCGTCTCACCGCCGAACCTCCGCACGGGCGCCCGGTGAGCGCGGCTCGCCACCACGGGCTCCCGCACGGCACTTCGGCACCTGCCACGCGCACGGCCTGCGCTTGCGCGGCGCTTCGACCCGCCGCGCAAGCGACCTCGCTCTGCGCGGCACTTCGGCCCACCGCGCAAGCGACCTCCCCTTGCGCGACACCTCGGCCCACCACCCGGGCGAACGCCACCCGCGCGGCAGCTCGGTACGCCACGCCAGCGCTCTCCCCCTGCACGGCGCTTCGGCCCACCGCCCGGGCGATCGCCACCAGCGCGGCACCTCGCCACGCCACCCGAGCGCTCTCCCCCTGCACGGCACCTCGGCCCACCGCGCAAGCGACCTCCCCCTGCGCGGCACCTCAGCCCACCGCCCGCGCGAACGCCACCCGCGCGACACCTCGCCACGTCACCCGAGCGATCGCCGCCCCCGCGGCACCTCAGCACGCCACGCCAGCGGACCGTCCCCGTACCCGGACCGTCAGGTCCGCCCTTCGCGCTCCTGTGCGTCCTTCAGCGCTGCGGACGCGGTCCCCCAGCGTGCGCGTACGACCCTGAAGCCGGCCCGTTCCGCGTCCTCGCAGACGAGTTCGTCGTCGTCCACGAGGACGTGGATCTCGCGGTCGCGGGCCAGCCGGCGCAGGATCTCCAGCTTGGTGCGGCGGGCGGGCCTGCGGTCGTCGTTGCGCCGCATGAAGACGCGCCCGTCGGGCAGCCCCTGCGCGGCCAGCCAGTCCAGGGTGTCGCGGCGGCACCGCTCGGGACGGCCGGTGAGGTAGACCACCTCGCACTCCTGGGCGCTCTTCAGCGCCAGCGCGACGCCCTCCGCGAACGGCGGATCCTGCGGCGCCGCCGCGAAGAACGCGTCCCAGTCCCGTGGCGCTCGCTCCAGGAACCGCTGCCGGTGCGCGGTGTCCGCGAGGGTGCCGTCCAGGTCGAACACGGCGAGTGGTCTGCTGCTCTGCTCCTTCACGCGGACAGCCTAGACAGGGCGGCGGCCACCCGGAGCGCCGCGTTCTCCGGTCCTCGCGTGAACACGGTGAACTTCCGCCGCAACAGGCTCTGTTCACATCACCCGGCAAGCCCTTACCGTAATGCCTCGCACAGCATGTCGCACAGCATTCGGTATTTCGAACATGAGCAGGGTGGTGAAGGGCCACCACCGCCCGACTCTTCGGCACCCACATCCGCGCCGCGTACCTCGGCAAGTCCCCGTACGCCGTCCCCTACGGGCAGGGGTCGCTCGACGGCTTCCGTGTGTACGGCAAGACCCTCACCGCCGCGGAAGTCACCGCGCCGGCTGAGTGACCGAACCAAGGAGAGCCGCACATGATCACACCCCACACCCCGTCGCGCCCCGCGCAGCCGTCCCGCCGGAGCCTGCTCCGCGCACTGGTCGCCCTGCCCGCCACCGCCCTCGTCCTCGGTGAACTGCCCGGACTGCTCGGCACCGCAGCGGCGACAGCGCCCGCCCGGGGCTACGCCACCCGCTACACCATCGTGCCCTTCCTCAACAGCGACGACGGCACCGTCAACGTCTACGAGTCCGACGACGCCACCGACTTCCGGCTCCTCAAGGCATCCGCGTACACGCCGCCCAGCAACAGGATCCGCGACGCCAGCGTCTTCCGGCACACGGACGGCTACTACTACGTCACGTACACCACGCACACCTGGCAGGACACCAGCACCACCATCGGCTTCGCCCGCAGCTCCGACCGAGTCAACTGGACCTTCCTGTACGACTACACGGTCCCGGTCACCAATCTGTCCCGCGCGTGGGCCCCCGAGTGGTTCGTGGACAGTGACGGCAGCGTGAACATCATTGTGTCCTGCTCCCTCACCAGCGACGAGTGGATCTTCACTCCGTATCTGCTGAAGGCCACCAACTCCGCGCTGACAGCGTGGAATTCACCCATAGCGCTCACGGGCATCGGCGCCAATCACATCGACACGTTCATCGTGAAGACGGGCTCGACCTATCACGCGTTCACGAAGAACGAGACGACGAAGTACATCGAGTACGCGACCGCCTCCAGCCTCACCGGCTCGTACACCATCCAGCGGACCGACGACTGGGCGGGCTGGGGCGGTACCCGTGAGGGGCCGGCCCTCGTCCAGCTCGACAACGGCGGCTGGCGGATCTTCTTCGACGGCTACGGCGACGGCAGTTACTACTACAGCGACAGCTACGACACCTTCGCCACCTGGAGCGCCCCGAAGAAGCTGCCGGGCATCTCCGGCACGGCACGCCACTTCACCGTGATCAAGGAGACGGTCTCAGGTGCGGCGAGCCTGTCGACCGGCGTCACCCGCTCGCTGAGGTCGGGCAACTACACCACGCGCTACTGGCAGGAGCATTCCTCCCTGCTCAACCTGCCCGTCGTGACCAGCTCCAGCAGCACGGCGGAGAAGCAGGCGTCCGCCTTCACCGTCGTGGCGGGGCTCGCCGACGCGAACGGCTACTCCTTCCGTGACGCCGCGGGCAACTACCTGCGGCACTGGGACTTCCGCGCCCGCTTCGACGCGAACGACGGGACAGCCACGTTCGCCAAGGACGCCACGTACATCGCGCGGACCGGGACGGCGACCGGCTCGGTCCGTCTGGAGTCGTACAACTACCCGGGCTACTACCTGCGCCACTACAACTACCAGCTCCGCGTGGACATTGCGGACGGCACCGACCTCTTCCGACAGGACGGCTCCTTCGTCCCCGTCACGGCCTGGGCCTGACCCCTCCCCGAGAGAGAAGGACGTCCCTATGAGCGACAGGCCCCTTAAGCCGTCCCGCCGCAGCGTGCTGGGAGCGATGGCGGGCCTCACCGCCGCCTTCGCCATCGGCTCCCCGTCCGCACGGGCCGCGACGGGAAGCGCGTACGTGATGGGCTACTTCACGGAGTCCCCGAACGGCAACGGCTCCGACTACGGCCTCCATCTGGCCGTCAGCCCCGACTCGCTGCAGTGGACCCCGCTGAACCAGAACAACCCCGTGGTGACCCCGACGGGCGGCACCGGCGGCCTGCGCGACCCGTTCATCCTGCGCAAGCAGGACGGCACGTTCGTGGTGCTCGCCACCGACCTCAAGGGCACCGACTGGAGTCTGCAGAGCCAGTACATCCACGTCTGGGACTCCACCGACCTGCGCGCCTTCACCAACTACCACCGGCTGAAGCTGCACGACATGGCCACCCACAGCTGGGCGCCCGAGGCGTTCTGGGACGCGGGCCGCGGTGCGTACGGGATCATCTACTCGGCCGTCAACTCCACCGGCCACAACGTGATCATGGTGAACTACACCACCGACTTCACCACGGTGTCCGCTCCGCAGGTCTTCTTCGACCCCGGCTACGACGTGATCGACGGCGACCTGGCCGTGGGCGTGGGCGGCGTCAACTACCTCTACTTCAAGAAGGACCAGACGCTGGTGGGCGCCAGGTCCAGCTCGCTGGACCCGGGCAGCTTCAGCGTGTTCAGCACGCCCGTCTCGCACGGCGGCACCGAGGCCCCGATCCTGGTGAAGTCCCAGACGTCGAGCAACTGGTACCTGTGGGGCGACACCTACACCCCCAACGGTGTCTTCTACGCCTGGCAGTCCACCGATCTCGCCGCCGGCACCTGGACCGCCCTCGACCAGCGCCTCTACACCCAGCCGGTGAACTCCAAGCACGCCACCATCCAGCCGATCACCACGACCGAGTACAACAACCTCCTGGCGAAGTGGGGCTCCCCCGCCTGGAACCGGCTGAAGTCCTACAACTACCCGGCACGTTACGTCCGCCACTCCAACTATGTCGGACGCATCGACGAGTACCCCTTCGACCCGTACACGGACGGCCAGTGGACGCTGGTGCCGGGCCTCGCCGACTCGTCCGGCGTCTCCTTCAGGTCGGTCAACCACCCGACGCGCTATCTGCGCCACAGCGACTACCAGCTCGTCCTCGACGTCAACGACGCGACGACGACGTTCGCACAGGACGCCACGTTCTACCGGACGGCGGGCCTGGCCGACACCTCGTGGTCATCCTTCCGCTCCTACAACTACCCGGACCGTTACGTCAGGCACGCGAACTACGTCCTGCGCATCGATCCGGTCTCCACCACCACCGACAAGGCCGACGCCACCTTCTCGGTCGGCTATTGACCCCCCTCGTCCCCAGGAGACCACCCCCCATGTCCCCCTTCCGCAGACTTCTCGCCTGTGCGGCGGCGGCAGCCGCCACCCTCGGCGGGCTCACCGCGGCGGCTCCCGCCGCTGCCGCCGCCGACTCGGGCACCCTCAGCGTGCTCAGCTACAACGTCGCCGGACTGCCCGAGAGCCTCTCCAGCGCCTCGACCCCCCGTGACTCCAGCACCACGGCGATCGGCGGACGGCTCGGCCCGTACGACATCGTCAACGTGCAGGAGGACTTCAACTACCACGCCTACCTCTACGCGGCCGACTCCCACCCCTACCGCACCCCGACCAGCGGCGGCGCCGGCATAGGCAGCGGTCTGAACACGCTGTCCGACATCGCGTACGACACCGACGACTTCGAGCGGGTCGGCTGGAATTCCTGCCAGATCGACTCGGGCGACTGCCTGACCTTCAAGGGCTTCACCTTCATGCGGGAGCGGCTCGCCGAGGGCGTCTACGTCGACTTCTACAACCTGCACACCAACGCCGGTACCAATGACGGTGATCTGGCCTCGCGCGCGGACAACCTCCATCAGCTCACCGCGTTCATCAAGAGCCACTCGGCGGGCAACGCCGTCGTCGTCATGGGCGACACGAACACCCGCTACACCCGGTCCGGCGACACCATCGCCGAGTTCGGCGCGGCAGGTGGCCTCACCGACGCCTGGGTGAAGCTCGTCCGCGGCGGCACCCCGCCCGCCAAGGGCAGTGACGCGCTGGTCTGCGACCAGTCGGGGGCCACCGTGCCCAACACCTGTGAGGTCGTCGACAAGATTCTCTACCGGGGCAGCAAGCTCATCACGCTCAACGCGACGTCGTACAACAACGAGCACGCGAAGTTCCTGACCAGCGACGGGCTCATGCTCTCCGACCACGACCCGATCACCGCCGGATTCTCCTGGTCACGCAATGCGGCGTTCCAGCTCAGTGACCAGTTCGGCGGCCCGCACGGGGACTACTTCAACGACATCGACAGCGTGCCGGCCGGGGCGCGGGCCACCACCGTCTCGCTGCGCGGGGGTTCCCGGGTCGATCAGATGGGGCTGACGCTGAGCAACGGCACGACGCTGACGCACGGCGGCACGGGCGGCACCGCCTCCTCCCTCACTCTCGGCAGCGGCGAGTACCTCACCTCGGCGCGGCTGTGCCAGGGCCAGCAGGACGGCCGGACGAGGATCTTCTACGCGAAGTTCACCACCAACCTCGGCAACAGCCTGGCGGCCGGCACGACGACGTCGGACTGCGTGACCCGCAGCGCGCCCGCTGGGTGGCAGATCGCCGGCTTCCACGGCCGCACGGGCGACGAGGTCGACAAGATCGGCTTCATCTACACCCAGCGGTGACCGGATCCCCGCCACGCCTCAGCGGGCGTGGCGGGGAAGCGCTGTCTACGGCCGGCTCACGAGGAAAGCCATTCGGTGGCGTTCAAGGCGAGCGCGGCGTTGGTGGCGCCGGTGTCGTTCCAGCCGTCGTACAGCGTGTTGCCGGACTGACCCGTGCCGTCGTCGATCGGCGAACTGTCGCCCCAGAAGGCGACCTTGCCGCTGCCGAAGGTGCTGGTGGCGAAGAAGGCGCCGGTGTTTCCGGAGTAACCGCTGCGATAGAGCAGGCCCTTGACCGCCGAGTTGTCGGCGGTCTTGAGCGTGGCCGTCGTACCGCTGGCGATCAGGCTCTTGGTGACGGTGCCGAACGAGCCGTGCAGGACCGCGTTCGTGCTGTCGGAGATCGCGGCCGGGTAACCGGAGCTGATGCTCAGCGAGTCGATGGAGAAGCCGAACGGGTCGGTGCTGTCGACGCTGTTGTTGGTCATCAGGTCGTTGAGGATCTCGACCGGTGGGGGTGAGCATCCGGCATTCCTCCATGAGTGGGGGGGAAGAGGCGGTGCGGGCGCCGATCTGCGCGCGTAGAACGGCCGTTGAACACATGCCGTACGACACAGGCGTGGACAGTACACACAAGATCACGGCCGCCGCGAGGCCCTTGCGCCACTTCTCAGAAGCTCTTACTTCGCGGCCCAATCACCGTACTAAGCCCATGAGTTGACTAGGACGCGTCGGCCAGCCAGGGCCTGACCTGCCTGCGTGCCTCGTGGAGCCGGGACTTGAGCGTGCCGAGCGGGATGCCGACGCGTTCGGCGACCTCGGCGTACTCCAGCTGGCAGATGTCCCGGTAGACCAACGGGGCCACCAGATGGGGGTGTTCCCGTTCCAGACGCTCCAGCGCCTCCAGGAGGTCGACCCGGGAACCGGCGATGACGCTGGTGGTGCGTGGATCGACGTGCTGCGACGCGTCGATCGCGTCCGGCTGCTCGGCCGCGCGCCGTTTCAGCTCGCGGTACTTCTGGCGGGCGCAGTTGGCGACCACCGTGTAGAGCCAGGTACTGAAGCGGCTGCGGCCCTCGAACGTGGTGATCTTCCGGGCCACCTGGAGCAGGACGTCCTGGGCCGCCTCCTCGGCGTCCTCGCGGCAGGGCAGAAAGCGTCCGCAGCGCCGTACGACCTCGGGCCGGACCTTCTGCAACAGTGCGTCCAGCGCCGCCCCGTCACCGGCGGCCGCGCGCAGGGCGAGCTCCTCGGTCTCCGCCACGTCCTGCACTGGGTGCTCCCCTCGGTGTCGATCAGAGGCCAGGCATGATAGTCGTACGCACTCCCTGGAGCGGTTCCGCCAGCACGGACAAGGCTGTCCCCTGCACTCTTCGCAGCTTCCTGGGCGTGGGAGGGCATGACTTCGGCAATCCTTGCGGCTGCCTCCACTCCGGTCGGCATGCAGTCGGCCGGCAAGCTCATGGTGCACGTGATGTGGTCGGTGTCCTCATGCAGCTCGATCACGAGCTGGGTGAGCTCGAACAGCCGCCGAAGAAGCGGCTGGGGAGCGTGAGCGAGGTTCACTTCCACGTAGGGCAGGGCGTCCAAGAGGTCGAAGCGGTCTTGGGATGGCCTCCGTAGGCCTGAGGACTCCGTAGGCCCTGAGGGCGCCCCTGATTGCTGCCCTTCGGGCAGCACTGGACCTCGCCACTGAGCCGGCGACCGAGACTTTCGTCGCCCACCGCAACCTGCTCTCGAGCCGGGAGCCTGGGCCGCGCTGAGCGCGAGGGAAGCACGTGATCCGGCCCGTCGGCTCCTCGCGCACGCCCGCCTGGCCGAGTCCACCACGCCCATCGGCGGCGGAGGTCCCTCTCTGGTCGAGTGAAGCCGAAACCGGGGAAGGCGCCGGTGCCGCGGTGCCGGTCCCGCAGCACTGGCTCGATCCGTCGGCACCCGGGAGCCGAACGGCTCTCTGCCCATGACTTCAGCAGAGTTGGCGATCGATGGGCTCACGGATGTTCGGGTTTCCTGAACACCGTGGAGGACATCCTGTCGGTCAACGGTGTCGCCGTCCTGGACCGCGTGCGGCTCCATCCGGTCCCGCCTCGTTGAGACGACGGTACGGGGAGGCCGCGGGTGCCTTCACCTCGCCGCGGCCCATGCCTTCGAGTTCCCCCATTGTGAGAGTGTGAGCGGCGTGGTCCGTGCCGGGCGGCGCCGGCCGAGCCTTGCGCGGCTGGATTCGTCGGTCAGCGCCTCTCGGAGGGGAACCAGGTGAGCCGCCACGGCTGCGAGGCAGTAGTGCTCGTCATGACAGGCAGAACAGGTCGCCAGGTGGGCGGTGACGGCACCGGCTTCTTCCTTGACGAGTGTGTTGAGTGCGTATCCGGCCAGGCGTTCACGGATGGTGTGGCATTCCTGAAGCGGGCTGAGCATGTCGAGACGTCCTCTCTTGGCTGCGGCACACGCCGCACGTGGCGCGCAGCTACGGCACGATGAGGCACAAGCGCGTCGCGGGATGGGCCTGCAGCGTCACGGCGGGCCGAGGGCCGGGCGTGCGGCAGGTCCCTGCGGGCTCACGGGCCTGATTCCGTTCACAGGTTCACTGTCGCCCACGACGGTGTGATCACGCGTCGTCCCCCTGGAGCGAATTGCGTCTACCACATCCGTGGTACGCGATGCCCGGGCCTACGGCCGACGCCGTCCCGGCCTCCCCGGCACGATCCTCACGACCGTGGACGACTTGTTTCCGTCGCCGGGCTGACCAGGCCGCACTGGTAGGCCATGACGACGAGCTGGGCCCGGTCACGTGCCGCCAGCTTGGTCATGGCCCGATTGACGTGCGTCTTGGCGGTCAGCGGGCTGACGAACAGACGTTCGGCGATCTCGTCGTTTGAAAGACCCAGGGCCACGAGGCACATCACATCGCGCTCCCGCGGTGTCAGATACTGAAGGCGCTCCTGGACGACGGCCGGACACAGTTCGGGCTGCGCCAGAAACCGGGAGATCAGCGCGCGGGTCGCCACCGGTGAGAGCAGCGCCTCACCGGCGGCCACCGTGCGGACGGCGTCGAGCAGGACCTCGGGACGCACGCCCTTACCGAGGAAGCCGCTCGCCCCGGCACGCAGTGCCTCGGCGACGTGCTCGTCGTCCTCGAAGGTGGTGAGGATCAGCACTTTCACCCCGGCGAGGTCTTCGGACTCACTGATCAGTTGCGTGGCGTCGAGGCCGTCCATCTCGGGCATGCGGATGTCCATCAGAACAACGTCCGGATGCAGTGCATTCGACAGTTCCACGGCCTCCCTGCCGTTGGCGGCCTCGCCCACGGTTTCCATGTCGTCCGCGGCATCGAACAGCATCCTGAAGGTGCCTCGCAGCAAAGCCTGATCATCGGCGAGCAGGACACGGATCGTCATGCTCGTCCCACCTCGTCGTTGCCGTTCGATGCCACATCGCGTTCTTTCGTGCCGGACAGCAGCGGGAGCTCGGCGATCACGGTGAAACCGCCTTGAGCACGCGCTCCCGCCTGCACCCTTCCTCCGACGGTCCCGGCTCGCTCGCGCATCCCGATGAGCCCGTGGCCGGTCCCCGAGTCGGGACAAGGGGGTTTCGAGTGCCCGTCGTCCTCCACCGTGATCGTCAGCCAGTGCGGGCGGTAGCACAGGTCCAACCGGGCGTGATCCACGCCCGAGTGCTTGCGCACGTTGGTCAAGGCCTCCTGAATGATGCGGTACGCCGCCAGGTCGGCCGCCGGCGCCAGCGGTTCGGCGATGCCGCTCTGTGTCTGCTTGACGGCGAGCCCTGCGCGTTCGAAAGACGCCAGAAGGGCCGGTACCTGAGGCATGCCCGGCGTCGGGTCCCGGGGGGCGGCCGTCTCATCCGGCTGCCGTAGCAGGCTTACGGTCACCCGCAGCTCGTCCAGCGCGGACTGACTCACGTCGCGGATGCCCTCCAGGGCGGTGAGTACGTGCTCGGGGCATTGCTCCACAAGATGGACAGCGACGCCTGCCTGGGCGTTGATCAGGGCGATGTGGTGGGCTACGACGTCGTGCAGCTCACGTGCGATCCTCATCCGTTCGTCGGCCACCCGTTGGCGAGCCTCCTGCTCGCGGGTCCGTTCCGCGTGCTCTGCCCGTTCTTCCACGGCCGCCACATAGGCTCTGCGTGAGCGCACCCCGTCCCCGACCGCAGCCGGCAGAGCGGTCCATGCCAGCATCGCCGCATTGTCCGGGGACAACCATGATCGGGGATTCAACGCCACGGCCGCTCCCACCAGCACGGCTGCCGACACGCACGCTGTTGTCCAGGCGGTACGCCGGTCGGTACACACGGCGACGGTGTAGACGGACAGGATGACCGGGCTGGTCTCCAGCGGGCCCTCCCGGAATCCCATCTCCTGCAGAACCACCGCGGAGCCCACTGCCACGACGAGTACGCCAAAGGGGTGGTGGCGTCGCCACATCAGCGCGAAGCAGCTGACCCCGACGAGCACCACGGCGGGCCACCGCAAGGAGAGCCGGTGCTCGTCATGAACGACCGAGACCGCCACCACCGACAGCACGAACAGCACGGCAGACATCAGGACATCCATGGCGCCCGTCCGAGCCTGCGCTCCCCGACTTCCAGCGGTGATCACTGCCATGTCACCAACGTAGGCCCGATGGCCGGACCAGGCATCGCGTCGCGAGCCGCGCGGGGCCCAGAGGTTGTCCGGTAGGGAGTCCGCCACGACATCGACCCGGTCGCCGCAGTCTGGTGGCTCGTTTCGCTCTTGGCGGGCCGTTCCCTTCGCTCGGCGGTGGTTTCCGACCGCGCGGGGGTGGGGGCCGAGGTGACGGACATGGCTCTGCGGTCATTCCCGGACAGGCGCGACGAGCGGGACCGCCGCTGACCCGGCTCCGCGGCGACACCGCCCTCGTCTCACTGGATGTGCCGTGCGGGCCGGGTGGCGAGGTGCAGGAGGTGCTCCAGGGGGCCGCGCCGGAACAGGCGGGTCCATACGGTCGCCAGGAGCATGGCGGCCGCGATGAAGCCAAGGAGCACCGGCAGCGCCGACATGGTGTCGCCCTCGACCGCGGCCACGTACCACACGTCGGCGAAGAACCAGAGGGCGACGATGTGCAGGACGTAGACGGTCAGCGCCGTCATGCCGACCGCCGCGACCGGTGCGGTCAGGCGGGTGAGGCGCCGCGGCATCCGGTCGGCCACGGTCAGGCACGCGGCCAGTACCACGAGGGCGATGCCCGTGTTGCCGAGGATGGAGAAGGTCGTCTGGCTGTGCGGTGCGGCCACCAGTAGCCAGGCGGGCGGGGTGTGTCCCTCGGGTCTGCCGACGGCGTCCGACCACCACGCTGACGCCGCTGAACCGCCGCCCGTGGCGGCCTCGACGGCGGTGAGGGCGCTCGGGACCAGGCGCAGGGCGAGCCACGAGCCGCCGTAGCCGACCAGGGCGAGCACCCCGCCGGTGAGCGCCAGGCGGGATCGGATGCCGGGCCGAGTGAGATCGAGCCGGGCCACCGCCATGCCTGCGACCAGGAACGGCATCCAGGTGAGAACCGGATACTCCCCCGTGAACAGCAGCTCGACGATGCCGTCGGTGCCGCTGCTCGCGGCGAGCGGGTCCCAGGCAGTGACGGCGTCCGCCCAGTTCCCGGCTTCGATCGACTGCCTGACCCCGTACAGGACCTGGGGCAGGACCAACGCTCCGGCGGCGGCGATGAGCGCGAGCGTCCCCGCCCGCAACCGGTACAGCGGGAGGACGGCCAGGAAGAGCGTCCCGTAGAAACTGAGGATGACGTCCACCGGGGTGTCCAGGGCGGTCAGGGCGTAGCCGAGCGCCATCAGGACGACGGCGCGGATCACGATCCTGGTCACCGCCTGACGGCCGGAGCGCCCGGTCCGGGGATGCGGACGGCCGGTGACGATGATCAGGGAGAAGCCGGCGAGCACGGCGAAGAGGGCGGATGAGCGGCCCCGCGCCGCCTCCAGCAGGAAGCCCACCGGCCCGCCCACCGAGACGTCGGGGCCGACATGGACGGAGAACATGCCGAAGACCGCGAGGCCGCGGGCCAGGTCGATGCCGATCAGCCGTCCCGTCGACGGTGTGCCGGCGGAGGGGGACGGGGAGGGGGAACGGTCCGCCGCCGCACGCTCGTACGGCACAGGTCTGGGCATCGCCGACGATGCGTTCTGCGTCATGTCTTCAGGTATCGCAGACCACCCGCCGCAAACCCACCGGGCACGCTTCCGAAGACACCCCGCCGACCGGCCGAAGCCACCCCGACCAACCGGCTGAGAGCGCGCCGCCAACCGGCGGGAAACACATCCAGTCGGGCGACGGACTGTTCCCGACCGGGTACGCGTCGAACGGCAGGCATGCGACGAGCGGAGCGCACGTGATCCGGGTACTCGTGATCGACGACGAAGCCCTGATCCGCACGGGCTTCACGCACATCCTCAACACGGCGGACGACATCGAGGTCGTCGCGGCGGTCCCCGGCGGCCAGGCCATTGCGACCGTGCGGGAGCTGCACCCGGACGTCGTCCTGCTGGACATCCGGATGCCGGATGTGGACGGGCTCACCGTCCTGACCGACCTCCGCCGCATGCCGGACCCTCCGGTGGTGGCCATCCTCACCACGTTCGACGCCGACGAGTACGTGGCGACCGCCCTGCGCACGGGCGCCGCCGGGTTTCTGCTCAAGGACACCGACCCCGAGCAGCTCCCCTACCTGGTTCGAGCTCTGGCAGAGGGCGGGACGGTGCTGTCGTCGAGGGTCACCCGCACGGTGGTGGACGGCTATCTCGACAAGGGCGAGCGCGAACCCGCCGTCCGCCTCACCGACCGGCTGACCGAGCGCGAGCGCGCCGTCCTCGTACTGATGGCGGAAGGACTCGCCAACGCCGACATCGGCGAACGGATGCACCTGAGCGCCGGCACCATCAAAGGCCACGTCAGCTGCGTACTCAGCAAACTGGAGGTCAGCAGCCGCGTCCAGGCAGCCCTGATCGCCGAGCGCGCGGGCCTCCTCGGGCCATCGCAGGACGGGGACACCCGATGAGCCTCCGACGACCGCCGGCTCCACTCCTGGACGCCACCCTCGTCCTGGTCGCGCTGGCGGACGTGTGGGCCAACGTGGACATCGGACAGCGAGCGGCCATGGCCTGCGCACTGCTCGCCGCCTTCGCCCTCGCTCTGCGCCGCCGCCTGCCGCTGACGGCCTTCGTCCTCACGCTCCCCACCGCCCTGGTCACCGACGCGGTGTTCGCCACCCTGGCCGCGCTGTACACGCTCTCCTCACTCAGCCGCCACCGTGTCCTGCTGGCCGGCTGCGCACTGGCCTACGCGATCATCGACTTCCTGCCCTGGCCGTGGTCGGCATTGAGGGCCGCCGAACTCGCCGGCACCCACAACCTCGTCCACCTCATTTACGCCGTGGCCACGGCAGCCGCCCCCGTCTTCCTGGGCCAACTCGTCCAAGCCCAGCGCGAACTGTCGCTGCGGCTCACCGAAATCACCGAGGCCCGCGAGCACGAACGGCTGCTGACCGCCCAGAGCGTCCTGGCGAAGGAGCGCGCACAGCTTGCCCGGGAGATGCACGACGTGGTCTCCCACCAGGTCAGCCTCATCGCCGTTCAGTCAGGAGCGCTCCAGGTGAGCAGTCGGGACGCCGATACCCGCAAGGCCGCGGCCACGATCCGGCTGCTCAGCGTGCAGACCCTGGACGAACTGCGACACATGGTCAGCGTGCTGCGCGCCTCCGGCAGCCGCCCTTGCGAACTCACGCCCCAGCCCTCCCTCGCCGACCTGCAGCGGCTGGTCGACGGCAGCGGACTCGAAGCTCACTTGGATACGGACTTGCCGGAAGACCTTCCGCCCACCATCCAGCGCGCCGTCTACCGCACCGTCCAAGAAGCCCTGACCAACGTCCGCAAACACGCCCCCGGTGCCGCGGCCACCATCCGCATCCACCACATGGACGGCGCCATCCGCACCACCATCACCAACACTGCCCCCACCCGATCCGCGATCCCCCTGCCCAGCGCCCACCACGGCCTCGCCGGTCTGCGTCAGCGCGCCGGACTCCTGGGTGGCACCATCACCTCCGGCCCCACCGACGACGGCGGCTACGAGCTTCATCTGGCCCTACCCATCGATCAAGACCGATGACGACACTTTCCACCGGTCTCGCGGGAATGCGTCCAGCCCGGCACCAACTCCTGCACGGCACGACCGAAATTGTCGCCGCGCGCTCTCGTTCACCGCTCGGTCCGTGCGATGCGGGGCGAGCAGCTCGACCGAGGACAGGAGAGCGACCGGCGGCCACCCCGCGACCAGGATCGGCCGCCTGGCGAGTGTGGGTGCCGCGGCCATTGGCCGCCGGCGAGACCGCGATCCGGAGGAAGAACGCCATCCGCACGGTGCAGCGTGCTCGGCGGCTGACGTGACGGGTAGGCTTCAACAACCCGACCGTTGCCAGGAGCAGCAACCCGTCTACGGACAGCGGCCACAGCACCGCGCTCGTGGCATCCGCCCTGCCCTGGAGAGCACATGCCCGCTGGTGAACACAGGAGGCGTACGCCGCCACGGACGCGACCAACAGGGCACAGCCCCTCCGCACCCTTTCCTCGACGTCTGCCGCAGGAGAACGGTTCGTACGGGACCCTTCAGGTGCCTTCGTCGGGCACCACCGGCGATGCGGCGACGCCAAGCCACCCTGACGGCAGTCGAAGCAGCCGGCTCACGGGCTTTGCGACGGGTTGTCCATGCTGATGGATCCCCTGGAGCGGATCGGCCGCTACCGTCTGGACCGGCGCCTGGGCGCCGGCGGCTTCGGCGTGGTGTGGCTGGCCCACGACGACGTCCTCGAGGCAAGTGTCGCCGTGAAAGTGCTGTCCGAGAACTGGATCGACCACCTGGACATCCGGGAGCGTTTCCTCTCCGAGGCGCGGCTGCTGCGCAAGGCCGACTCCAACCGGGTCGTCCAGGTCTACGACATCGGTGAACTCCCGGACGGCAGGCCCTACTTCGTCATGGAATACGCCGACGGGGGCACCCTCGCCGACCGGGTCGCGGCCGGACCGCTGCCCGTCGCCGAGGCGCTGCGGCTGACGGCGTCCGCGGCCCGGGGCGCGGCCGCGCTGCACGAGGCGGGCATCGTGCACCGGGACATCAAGCCGACCAACGTCCTGCTGCGCACCACACCCGGCAAAAGCGACCGGGTCCTGCTCGCGGACCTCGGTCTGGCCAAGAGCCTGGCCCAGGCGTCCGGGCTCACCATGGCGGCGGGTTCGGCGGGCTACACGCCGCCCGAGCAGGCCCAGCCCGGCTCCGGGATCGACGCGCGGGCCGACGTGTACAGCCTGGGCGCCCTCGGCTATCACCTCGTCACCGGCTCGGTTCCCGGCCCGCCCGGAAAGGTCGTACGGCCCGATCGGCTCCGTACGGACCTGGCTCCCGACATTCAGCGAACGCTGATGCGCGCCATGGAACCCGACCGTGAACGGCGCTGGCCCACAGCGGCCGGTTTCGCCGCGGAGCTCGACCGACTGACCGGCGACGTGCCGGGCGGGGCCTCCCCCGCGCCTCGGGGCCGTCGGCGCGCCGTCCTCACGGCGCTGGCCGTCGCCGTCGTGGCCGGGGCCGTCGGCCTCACCGCCGCGATCGTGACGCGGGGGCCCGCCGCGCAGACCGTCCGGGTCGAGGACAGCACGGGCCGCGTGACGGCCGAGGTGCCCGCAGCCTGGGGCCACCAGCTGCGCGACTCCGGCTGGAATCCGCGCGCCCTGGGCCTGGAGGGCGCCAAGGAGCCCGGACTCGCCGTCGCGGACGATCTCGCGAAGTGGCAGGACCTCGGCTCGGGCGTCAACGGAGCGCTCATCGGCCTCAGCGAGCACGGCGACCTCACCGCCGAGGTCCGCGCGATCGCGCACGTCGGCTGCCACTACGACGGCAGCCGCGCCTACAGCGGCACACACTGGCACGGTCTCATACGGACCTGGAGCGACTGCCCGGGCAACGGCGGCTCCCTCACCGAGGCGGGGCTCACTCCGGCGGGCGGCGCCGGGCAGCCCCAGGTCTACGTACAGATCCGCCAGAACAGAGGCGGAGGCGACGACGCGGCCGACCGCGTGATCGGCTCCGTACGGGTCGGAGCCTGATCGACGGGGGCCGCGCCCCACGAAGCGGATCTACAAAGGCCGCGCCCGACGAAACCGCTCCACCAAGGCCGCGCCCGACGAAGCGGATCTACAAAGGCAGCGCCCACGAAGCCGCTCCACCAAGGCCGCGCCCGACGAAACCGCCCCACCAAGGCCGCGCCCGCCCCTCCTGATCCACCGCGGTCGCGCCCGGCGAATTCCGTGCGCCGATTCCGCGAACTTTTTCGCGCTCCGGTGCATCCGACACTGATGACGGGGCACAACGCGTCGTGCGCGCGTCAGGGCGCGTGCGGTGATTTCTCAAGGAGTGGTGACATGGCGACCTTCCGGCGCGGCGTGGCGGACACGGACCGGCTAGACACGGTTCCCGCCCACCGCACTTCGACTCCCGCCCGGCGGGCGGCGCTGCTCGCGGCCGTCGCGGTGCTGGGCCTGCTCACCGGCTGCGGCAACGACACCCCGCACAGTACGCCGCAGAAGCTTCCCGGCACGGCCGAGCCCGCTTCGGGTGACCGGAGCTCGGACGGTGGTACGAGCGCCACGGCCGGCCCGTCCGGGAGCGCGGCCCCGACGGCGTCCGCCACGGTTTCGGGGGCGACCTCGGGGGCGGCCTCCGCCTCGTCGGGAACCGCCTCGGGCAGCAGTCGCTGCCACACCTCCGAGCTGCGCGCGTCTGTCGGTGCCAACAACCCGGGCGCGGGGCAGGAGAACTTCCCCGTCGTCCTGACCAACAGCTCCGGGCGCACCTGCACCGTGCGCGGCTACCCCGGAGCGGCGTTCGTCGACGCGTCCGGCAAGCAGCTGGGCCCGGACCCCCGGCGTTCTTCGAGCACGCCGACGACGGTCACGCTGGCGCCCGGGCACAGCGCGTGGGCCGGCCTGACCTTCTCCAACCCGGAGATCAGCGGGGCCCGTACGGCGACGCCCGCCGCGCTGCTCGTCACACCGCCCGACGAGAAGGACTCGCTGAAGGTGACGTGGACGCAGGGCAAGGTGCCCGTGTCCGGCAACGCCTCGTCGGTGTCTTTGACGGTCGTCCAAGCCGGCACCGGAGTCTGACCCCACCGACCTCAGTCCCCACTGCCCCGCCACCTGCCCCGCAGGTCGGCGGGGTTTGTCACGGAACGGCTACGTGTCCTGATCCACCCGACCCTTTCCGGAATTCCGCGCATCCCACCGATTGACGCACTCCCCGAAACGGCGCGTCACGGGAAATGCAAGCTCCGGCCGCGCGACAGGGGCCGTACCGAGAAATCGGGGGATGATCATGAGCGGTGTCTCACGCAGGCGGCTGCTGACCGCGACGGCGTCGGCGGGCGCCCTGGGCGCGCTTTCCGCCTGCTCGGCGAACGACTGGTCGGTGAGCGGCAAGGGGGACGCGAACGCCTCGGCACACAAGCCGGCCAAGCTGATCGGCGACGGTTCCACCGCCGACACCGGAGCCCAGCCGGGGCAGCCGAAGGCGGAGCGGCTGAAGCCCGGCGAGCGCCCGCCGCAGTTTGTCGTCTTCTCCTGGGACGGCGCGGGAGAGCTCAGCAACAAGCTGTTCTCCCGGTTCCGCACGATCGCCGCCGAGCACGATGCCTCGATGACGTTCTTCCTCAGCGGCATCTACACGCTGCCCGAGTCGAAGAAGCACCTCTACCGGCCGCCGCAGCACCCCGTCGGGGCTTCCGCGATCGGCTATCTCTCCGATCGGCACATCCACGCCACGCTCCAGCAGATACGCGCCGCCTGGCTGGAGGGCCACGAGATCGGCACCCACTTCAACGGGCATTTCTGCGGCACGGACGGGGTCCGCCGCTGGTCGCCCGCCGAGTGGCGCAGCGAGATCGAGCAGGCCACCCGCTTCGTCACCGAGTGGAAGACCAACACCGGTTTCACCGACCTCCAGCCGCTCCCCTTCGACTACCGCAAGGAGCTGATCGGCGGCCGCACGCCGTGCCTGGAGGGTCAGGCCAATCTGCTGCCGACCGCCGCCGAGCTCGGCTGGAAGTACGACGCCAGCTCGCCCGGCGGACTGCAGATCTGGCCCGGCAAGGTGCAGGGCGGCCGGATCTGGGAATTCCCGCTCCAGTCGATTCCCTTCCCCGGCCACTCCTTCCAGGTCCTGTCGATGGACTACAACCTGATGGCCAACCAGTCGAACGCGAACCCGCTCGGCGACCGTGCCCAGTACGCCGCCTGGCGCGCCCAGGCCCGCGACAGCTACCTCGCCGGCTTCCGTCGCGCGTACGAGAGCAACCGGGCCCCGTTCTTCATCGGCAACCACTTCGAGCGCTGGAACGGCGGCATCTACATGGACGCCGTCGAGCAGGCCATCACGGGGATCGCCGCGCACGACGACGTCCGCATGGTGTCCTTCCGGCAGCTGGTTCAGTGGCTGGAGGCTCAGGACCCGGCGGTTCTGCGCAAGCTGCGCACCCTCAACCCCGGGCAGTCGCCGCTCGGCGGCTGGGCGGAGTTCCTCGGCACGGCGGCGTCACCGTCGGACACCGCGGCGTCCTGACGACTCACCGGCGGCCTCCATATCCGTAGCCGTAGCCGTAGTAATGGCCGCCATAGCCATAACCGGAGCCGTACTGCCCCTCCCCCGGACAGTAGTAATAGGGGTAGTAGCAGTAGCTGTACGTCGGAGCGGCGGACGACGGCGTCGGGCCGGGTGCCGACGGCGTCGCCGGAGGCTTCCGCGTGGCGTTCGGCGACGGTGTCTTCGACGCCTCCGGAGGGGCCGGGGTCGCGGGCGCCGTCGATTCACTCGTGGAGTCCCAGTTGACCACCTCCAGTTGAAGCGAGGGCGAGGAGGTGTCGAGTGTCCAGCGCTGGGCCGCCTCGTTCTCGCGGAGTTTGAGGACCAGCGCGGCGCCGCCCTTGGCGGAGGCGGGCGCGAGGGCCAGGTCCTGGTTCCAGCGCGGCACCAGGGTGCCCTGGAGGGTGAAGTCGTAGCGCATGTTCTTGGTGCCCGGCTGCGACTCTCCCGAGCAGAGGGCGAGTTGGACCGAATAGCCTCGGTGGGAGTCGAGGCAGAGATCCGGATCGGCCACGTCGCGCAGCAGCCCGTCCACCTCGTACGACCATTGCTGGGCCGACGCAGAGGTGCACGACGTGAGGTCGGTCTCCATGCCCTTCGCCGGCTTCTTGCCGACGATTGCGACGCACAGCCCGGTCGCGGAGTTGCGCAGCCTGCCCCGCACGGCACCGCTCGCCTGGTCGCCGGTCCCGATCCACGACGGGTTCGCACCGGGCGCCGCATCCGAACCCGCGCCGGGCGCCTGGGAGCCGTTGCCGTCGGCCATCCCTCCCTCGCCGTCGGAGCCGGAACCGGCCGCCCAGAGGACCAGCGGGACCAGGATCAGTGTGCTCACCGTCAGTACCGCGAAAGCGACGTTCCGGCGGCGCGGGGTGCGCCGGGCGGCCTTGTGCGTCGTGGCTCTGTGTGTTGTGGCCGGTCGGCGCGCCGGGGGCCGTGAGCCGGCGGGTGACTGGCCGTGCGGCGCGGCACGGGGCGGAAGTCCCGGGGGGAGAGGGGCGTCGACCGGAGCGGAGAAGTCTCCGGGTGCCGCGGGCGCGACGGTCGTGGCGCCTCCGGCGGCCCGGTCGGCCGCGGGAGGTTCCGTCACCTCCTCGGTCGCGGTGGCGCGTCCCGGCCGCGATTCCACATAGGCGCGCGCGCCCCAGCCGAGCACGGCCTCGGCCAGCGGGAGGGCGAGCGAGCCGTTGAACTGGTTCAACTGGTCGGCGGCGTACCTGCAGTGCACGCATCTGGCCATGTGACCCCGCAGATCGGGGTCGAGGTCGACACCGCCGCGGCGCAGGGACACGTCCAGCATGCGGTGGTAGCGGCGGCACTCCTGCTCGGGGGCCAGTTCGCGGTGGATCTCCAGGCAGCCTTCGCGCAGGCGTTCGCGGGCCCGCCGCAGTTCGACGGGTGCGTCCTCGGCGGCGAGGCCCAACAGGGCGGCGGGCACCTGCAGTTGTTCGGCGTCGGCCTCCCTGTGCCACAGCAGACAGCGGGCGGGTTCGGGCAGCCGCTGGAACGCCCGGTACAGCAGACGCCTGCCCTCCGGTGGAAGGAGTCGCGCCGTGGCCCGGTTCTCGCGGTCCGAGCCGGCGAGCAGCTCGGGGTGCAGCAGCTCGCGCCGCTGGTCCCCGAGCCACTCGGCGGCTATGCGGCGTACGGTGACGAGGAGTTGGGGCCGCCATGCCGCCGTGGGCCCGGTCTGCCGCAGCGATTCCCCGAACAGTCGGGTGAATGAGGCCGTGGTGAGCATTCCCGCGGGACGGACACCGTGGGTGCACAGGCGCGCATAAGAGAAGACCGCTTCCCAGTGGCGGTCGAGGAGTTCTCCGACGGGATAGTGCGCGGGCGTGTTCCCCGGGCTCTTCTTCAGGTCGGCCGCGAGACGCTCATCCGGAACCTCGAACAAGCGAGCGACTGTTGGGGAATGAGACAGCGATGGGTCATTCACGTCCGCTTTCCTCCCAAAGGTAACGCAGGAATTAGTCCATACCAATGGGTATGTAGACCGCCCGACGAAGCGGAGGGTCTACCCATGGGGGGTTGCGCCGCGAACGACCGCCTCGGGCAGCTCTTTTGGAGCGAGGGGCGCGCGGGCGCACCGTATGCGTACAGCGGGAAGTGAATATTGTCTGCACGCCGACAAGGCACACCATTGCACAGGGCGCCGAGCCGGAACAAGCGCTCTCGGCATTTCTCTTTTCCACCGAGAGCCCACAATTGACTGAGTGTCAGCCGGGGGTGCGAAAATGAATTCCGGAATCCCGCCACACCCGGCCCAAGCCGCCATTGACCCCGCACACGGCCGGGCGAGGCTCGACATTGGGAGCGCTCCCGGGTCGAGTGCTCCGTCCGCCCATTCAGAAATGGAGACCGGTCTCTCAGTGACCGCTGATCGCCCTGGGCGTGTACGGCTGTTCCAGCTCCTCGATCTCCTTGTCGGTGAGCTCCAGGGCGAGGGCGGCGACCGCGTCCTCGACGTGCCCCGCCTTGGTGGCGCCGACGATGGGCGCCGTCACGCCGGCGCGGTGCAGCAGCCACGCGAGGGCGACCTGCGCGCGCGGCGCCCCGCGCTCGGCGGCGATGCGGGCGACGGCGTCGACGATCTCCCGGTCGCCCTCCTGGTAGAGGTTCCTGCCGAACTCGTCGGCCCTGCTGCGCTCGGTGGTGGCGTCCCAGTCGCGGGTCAGCCGGCCTCGGGCCAGCGGACTCCAGGGCAGGACACCGACGCCCTGGTCCTCGCACAGCGGCAGCATCTCGCGCTCCTCCTCGCGGTAGAGGAGGTTGTAGTGGTTCTGCATCGTGGCGAACCGCGTCCAGCCGTTCAGCCGAGCCGTGTACTGGGCCTTGGAGAACTGCCAGGCGTACATCGAACTCGCCCCGATATAACGGGCCTTGCCCGCCTTGACCACGTCGTGCAGGGCCTCCATCGTCTCCTCGACGGGGGTGGTGGGGTCGAAGCGGTGGATCTGATAGAGGTCGACGTAGTCGGTGCCCAGTCGGCGCAGACTGTTGTCGATCTCCGTCATGATCGCCTTGCGCGACAGGCCGCGCGCGTTCGGGCCGTCGTGCATCGCGCCGTTCACCTTGGTGGCGATGACGATCTCGTCGCGGCGCGCCAGGTCGGCGAGCATCCGGCCGACGATCTCCTCGCTGGTGCCGTCGGAGTACACGTTCGCGGTGTCGAAGAAGTTGATCCCGGCCTCCAGTGCCTGGCGGATCAACGGGCGTGACGCCTCCTCGTCGAGGGTCCACTCGTGGACGCCGCGGTCGGGCAGCCCGAAACTCATGCAGCCCAGGCAGATCCGGGAGACGTCCAGGCCCGTCGAACCGAGCTTCACGTACTGCATGCTCACTCCTGCTCTCGCTGGCGGTGGGGGCGGGGCTCTGCGCGGCGACCAGGGCGGACCGCGGTCAAGACCTCCGGGAGTGCCATGCCCGATCGCGGACCCCTTAGTCTCCCGGCCGCCACCGACGGCCGAATCGGCGTCGTCGGAACAGCGGCCTCTCGAGTCGTCGCTCACGGCTGCGGGCAGCGGCCGCTTGGGTCGTCGCTCACGGCTGCGGGCAGCGGCCGCTTGGGTCGTCGCTCACGGCTGCGGGCGGTTGTTGCGCAGGAGGAGCAAGGTGATGTCGTCCGTGTGCTGGCCGGTGGGCCAGGCGTGGTGGACAAGGCTGTCGATCAGGTCCTCCAGGTCGTGATCCTCGGAGACGGCCAGTTGCCGGGCGAGGGCGGTGGTGGTCAGCGCCGGGTCGGCGCCGGGGACCTCGACGAGACCGTCCGTGTAGAAGGCGAGGACGGCCTTCTCGGGCACGTGGAACGGGGTCACGGGGTATCGGGCAGCGGTGTCGATGCCCAGCAGGGGCCCCGGCTCGACGTCCAGGACACGGGCCTCGCGAGGGGCGCCGCGCAGCAGCGGGGGTACGTGGCCGGCGCTGGCGAGGGTCATGTGGTGACGGTTCAGGTCGTAGTGGGCGTACAGGCAGGAGACGAGAAGGTTGGCGTCCAGGTCGGCCAGGAGCCGGTTGGTGCGGGCCAGGACCTGGTCGGGAGGTGCGCCGGCGGTGGCATGGGCGTGGATGGCCGTACGGACCTGGCCCATGAGGGCGGCCGCGGCGATGCTGTGCCCCTCCACATCGCCGATGACCGCCGCGACGGTGTCGTCGTCGAGTCGCAGCAGGTCGTAGAAGTCGCCGCCGACTTCGATGCCGTGGCTGGCGGGCTGGTAGCGGGCGGTGACGTCGAGACCGGCCAGGGTCGGCAGGGTGCGGGGCAGGAGCGCCTGCTGGAGGCCGTGGACGAGACGGTGCTTGGCGTCGTAGAGGCGGGCGCGGTCCAGGGCCTGGGCGATCAGACCGGCCAGGGGGGTGAGAACGGCGCGCTCGTCGGCGGTGAAGGTGTGGAGCTGGCTGTAGGACAGGATGCAGCAGCCCACCGGTCTCCCCGTGATGATCAGCGGCAGGAAGGCCCAGGCTTGTTTGTCGCTGATCTGCGGTGCCTTGGGGTAGCTGTGGGCCATCTCGGCCGGAGTGGCGAAGAAGCAGGGGGTACCGCTGGCGATGGCCTGGCCGGCCGGGGTGAGGTCGGTGTCGAGCGCGAGCCCGTCGAGGCTTTCGATGACGTCGGCGGCATAGCCGTGACAGCCGATGATCCTCAGTCGGCCGGCGTCGGCGGAGGACAGTACGAGGCCCTGGGCGCCGAAGGCGGGCAGGATCTGGTCGGCGATCAGGTCGACGAGATCCTTCACAGTGACCGTCTCGGTGAGCGCGGCGGCCAGGTGGATGAGCTGATAGAGGCGGCCGGTCGGCGCGACGACGGCTGGATGGGCAGCGACCGGCGCAGCGGGCGCGGCCCGTTCTCCACACGGGGTGATGCGGACGCTGATGCCGCTGGCGTCGGGGTAGAGCTGCAGGGTCAGCCAGTGATCCGGCGGACGCAGGGCGGTGAAGGACAAGGGCGCGCGGCTGACGACCGCCGTTCTGTAGTGGTCCTCATAGACGGGGTCGTCCAGCCAGGCCAGCGCGCGCCAGGGCTGCGTGCCCAGCAACCGGTCCGCGCCGCGGCCGAGCAGACGCGCGGCCGTCGCGGTGATGAAGGTGATCCGGCCCTCGAGATCGAGGGCCAGCGCGCCCTCGGGGAGACGTTCGAGATAGTCGGCCGCGGCCAGCCCGGTCCGCTCCGGCTGACGCACGGCCTCGGCAGGGACCACGTGGGGCTGGTCGGGCAGGGCGGGCAGCCGCGGAGCGTCGTCGAGAAGACGAGCCAGGCGGTGGGCACTGGAGGTGATGTGGCCCTGTTCGCGGGGGGTGATCTCCTGCGGATGGTCGGCGGGCCACATGAGCACCATGCCGCCCCAGCAGCGGCGCACCCCGGTCAGCGGCATCGCGGCGAGAGCGAACCGGTAGGGCAGCACGGCGGCGGCCCGCGGGTAGCGGCGGGCCATCTCGTCCTGCCCGCCGACCCAGACGAGCCGGTCCTCGCGGATCGCGTCGGCCACCGGGACGGGAGCGGTGAGCGGCAGCCGCTGCCAGGGAGCGGTGAATTCGACCGGCAGACCGCACAGCACCACCAGCCGCAGCGCCGGCGCCGCTTCTTCGATCAGATAGACCCCGCCGATGGAGGCGCCGGTGCGCCGCACGGTCTCGGCCACGGCCGCTCCGAGTACGTCGTCGAGCAACCCGGCGCCCACTGGTGAATCGTCGATCCCGGACATGGCAACCTCCGGTCCGGTGTCGCAGCGGGCGGCAGCCCGCCAGACTGGTCGTGCGCGCGATGATTGTCCCGCACACACCACATGTCACTCATAACTGGACGGTACGCCCGATAGGGCGCTGGGCCGACGCGAGGACACCGTGGCCTGCTCGGACGGGCGGTGTGCCGAGGGGCGCGGTTCGAAGGCCGCTTCAGGATCCGCGATGCGCACCAGGGCGGACAGCAGCCTTCTGGTGTCGGCCAGGATGCCTCCGATGGTGGTCGCAGGGGCACCGTGGTGGTCCAGGCAGAGGGCGGTCAGACGGCGATGTGCCGCGGCGGCGCGGGCCAGCGCGCGCCGCGCCTGCTCGGCCGCGTGGACGGCTGCGGAATCGCCGCCCGCGGGATGGCGGGCGTGCTGGTCGCATCGGCATGTGTCGCCGGCGGCGCGCAGCACGGAGACCAGGGCGTCTCGCACGTCCGACGGCAGCGGGGGGCGCCGGGTGGGCTCCGCCAAGGTCCGTATCGTCGTCGCGATGTGCTCGGTCATCTGGTCCCATACGAAGTCCCAGGCGACGGCCGGTGGCGTGGGCGGCTCGCGGCGGAACCTGCGGCCGGGGTTGACCCGGTAGCTCTCCTCCGACCAGCGGCGCGCCTCCCTGAGGTCGGTCACCACGTCCGTGAGCCGCTGCGCCCTGTCGTACCAGCCGCGTGCCTGCTCCTCGTCCCGCCCCTGGGCCAGGCCGTCGGCGACGTCGTGCAGCAACTCCGCTGATTCCTGAGGCAGTTGAGCGCGCAGTCGGCCCATCCGTCGGGAGTGGACCGGCGGGAGGACCAGGGCGTTCACACAGATGGCGATCGCCGCACCGAGGAGGGTCTCCAGGAGCCGGTAGGCGATGTCGGAGCCGCTGTAGGAGCCGTATGCGAGGACGAAGAGCGCGGCGGTCGGCGCGTACAGGCCCTGAGTGCCGAAGCGGGCGTAGTTGCCGAGCAGGACGGTGAGCGGGAGGGCCACCGCCATCGCGGCCATCTCGTTGTGGGTGAGCACGCCCGCCGCGGCGGCGAGGAGCGTGCCGACGACGACCACGGCGAGCTGCTGCAGCGCGTACAGCAGTGAGCGGTAGACGGTGCTCTGCACCAGGAACAACGCGGTCCAGGGTGCCATCAACGCCATCGGGGCGTCCCACCACCAGTCGGCCACCGCCCAGGCCAGCAGCGCCGCTCCCGCCGCCTTGAGCGACTGCACCGCCGTATCCCGCTCGGGTCCCGCGTCCGACACGGCCCGGCGGACCGAACGCCAGACGGCCGTGGCCTCCCAGATCAGTGTGTGCGGAGCGATGAGAGCCCTCCTTCCCTTCTGTGCGGCATGCGCCGGAGAGTCGCGAGTTCCCAGAGGGGCCGCAGCCATGTGGCCCCCGGTCCAGACGCCTGACCGGGACGTCAACGGCACCGCAGCCAGATTGATGGATTCATCAGTTCTGTGCCGCACTTGCTACCCTGAGGTCATGCCGACGGCCGCCACGCCCGTGATCGCGCCGACCGCAACGGGCGGAGCGCCCCTGCCCGCGCGAGGCCGCGAGGAAGGGGATCATGGAGGCCACACGATTCTCGATACTCGACCGCTCGCGCACCCGTGAGGGGCACGAGGCGCACGAGGCCCTGCGCGAGACCGTCCGCCTCGCGCAGGACGTCGAGAAGCTCGGCTACCACCGCGTCTGGGTCTCGGAGCACCACGGCATGCCCGGCGTCGCCGGATCCGCGCCCACCGTGCTGGCCGCGGCGGTCGCCGCCGCCACCCGCACGATCCGGGTCGGCACCGGCGGGGTGATGCTGCCGAACCACCAACCCCTCGTCGTGGCGGAACAGTTCGGTGTGCTGGAGTCCTTGTTCCCCGGCCGTATCGACATGGGCCTGGGCCGTTCCGTCGGCTTCACGGACGGTGTGCGCAAGGCGCTCGGGCGGGACAGGGATGCCGCCGGCACCGACGACTTCGCGGCCCAACTCGCCGAACTGCTCGGCTGGTTCCGCGGCACCTCGCCGACCGGAGTGCACGCGCGCCCCGCCGAGGGCCTGACCGTGCCGCCCTTCGTACTCGCCATGGGCGAGGGCGCCACGATCGCGGCTCGGGCGGGCCTGCCGATGGTCATCGGTGACCTCAGGGACCGGGAGAGGCTGCGGCGCGGCATCGACCACTATCGGTCGACGTTCCGCCCGTCCGTCTGGGCGCGGGAGCCGTACGTCGTCGTCTCGGGCACCGTCGCGGTCGCCGGAACTCCGGAGGAGGCGCGGCGTCTGCTGCTCCCGGAGGCCTGGTCGATGGCGTACTCCCGCACGCACGGCACGTTCCCGCCGCTTCCACCGGCCGAGCGCGTGGAGCACCTGGGGATGACCGCCAAGGAGCGCGACCTCTACGAGTCCTCTCTGACCGGCCACATCGCCGGCACCGAGGAGCGGGTCGCCCACGAGCTGGAGACACTGATCAAGGAGACAGGAGCCCAGGAGGTGCTGGTCACGACCAGTACGTACGACCGAGAGGCCCTCCTGGACTCCCACCGGAGGCTCGCCCGGGTCGCGGGACTGACCACGACCTAGAATCGTGGAGTTTGCCCCAGCCCCCTGGCCGCGAGGCCTCCCAGGAGTCCCACCCATGCCAAGTCCTCACGCGCCCCACGACCCGTACGTCCGCGTCCGGGGTGCCCGTGAGCACAACCTTCAGGGGGTGGACGTGGACATCCCGCGTGACGTGTTCGCCGTGTTCACCGGCGTCTCCGGCTCCGGGAAGTCCTCGTTGGCGTTCGGGACGATCTACGCGGAGGCGCAGCGGCGGTACTTCGAGTCGGTGGCCCCGTATGCGCGGCGGCTGATCCATCAGGTCGGGGCGCCGAAGGTCGCGGAGATCACCGGGCTGCCGCCCGCGGTGTCGTTGCAGCAGCGGCGGTCGGCGCCGACGTCCCGCTCGTCGGTGGGGACGGTCACCAATCTCTCGAACTCGCTGCGGATGCTGTTCTCCCGGGCGGGCGACTACCCGGAGGGCGCCGAGCGGCTCGACTCGGACGCGTTCTCGCCCAATACGGCGGCCGGTGCCTGTCCCGAGTGCCACGGTCTCGGCCAAGTGCACCGTACGACCGAGGAGTTGCTCGTCCCCGATCCATCGCTGTCGATCCGCGAGGGGGCGATCGCCGCGTGGCCGGGTGCCTGGCAGGGCAAGAACCTGCGGGACATCCTCGACACACTCGGCCACGACGTGGACCGGCCCTGGCGGGAACTGCCCGCCGACGAGCGGGAATGGATTCTCTTCACGGACGAGCAGCCGGTCGTCACCGTGCACCCGGTGCGGGACGCGACCCGGATCCAACGCCCTTACCAGGGCACGTACATGAGCGCCCGCCGCTATGTCATGAAGACCTTCTCCGACACCAAGAGCGCCACACTCAGAGCGAAGGCCGAGCGGTTCCTCGCCAGTACTCCCTGCCCCGTGTGCGGTGGCAGCCGACTGCGTCCGGAAGCGCTGGCGGTGAGGTTCGCGGGACGGAACATCGCCGAGCTGGCCGCGCTGCCGCTCGCGGACCTGGCCCGCACCCTGCACGGAACCAGCGAGGCCGCCCGGGTCCTCACCGGCGATCTCCGGTCCCGTATCGCACCCGTCGTCGAGCTCGGCCTCGGCTATCTCAGCCTTGACCGCGCGACCCCCACCCTCTCCGCAGGCGAACTCCAACGGCTGCGGCTGGCCACGCAGTTGCGCTCCGGTCTCTTCGGCGTCGTGTACGTCCTCGACGAGCCGTCCGCCGGACTGCACCCGGCGGACACGGAGGCCCTGCTCGCCGTCCTGGAGCGGCTGAAGGCGGCGGGCAACTCGGTGTTCGTCGTGGAGCACCACCTCGATGTCGTGCGGGGCGCCGACTGGCTCGTGGATGTCGGCCCGCTCGCCGGGGAGCACGGCGGGCGCGTGCTGCACAGCGGGCCGGTCGCGGAGCTGGAGCGGGTGGCGGAGTCCGCGACAGCCCGGTTCCTCTTCGACCGCTCTCCCGCCCCGGTACGCGAAGTCCGGTCACCCGCCGGGTGGTTGAAGGTCGGGCCGGTCACCCAGCACAACCTGCGCGGAGTCACCGCCGAATTCCCGCTCGGCGTGTTCACCGCGGTCACCGGTGTCTCCGGGTCCGGCAAGTCCACGCTGATCGGCCAGGTGACGGAGGACCTCGAAGGCGTCGGACGGCTGGTCGGCGTCGACCAGAAGCCCATCGGCCGTACCCCGCGCTCGAATCTGGCGACGTACACCGGACTCTTCGACGTCGTGCGGAAGGTCTTCGCCGCGACCGGCGAGGCGCGGCGGCGCGGCTACGGGGTGGGACGGTTCTCGTTCAACGTCCCCGGGGGCCGATGCGAGACCTGCCAGGGCGAGGGATTCGTCAGCGTGGAGCTGCTGTTCCTGCCGAGCACGTACGCGCCCTGCCCGGACTGCGGCGGGGCGCGCTACAACCCGGAAACCCTCGAAGTGACCTACCGGGAACGGAACATCGCGCAGGTGCTGGACCTGACGGTCGAGGCGGCGGCGCGGTTCTTCGCCGAGACGGACACCCCTGCCGTCACGCGCAGTCTCACCACCCTCCTCGACGTGGGCCTCGGTTATCTGCGACTCGGCCAGCCCGCCACGGAGTTGTCCGGCGGGGAGGCCCAACGCATCAAGCTGGCAAGCGAGTTGCAGCGGGTTCGCCGCGGCCACACCTCTTATCTGCTCGACGAGCCGACGACGGGGCTGCACCCGGCCGATGTCGAGGTGCTGATGCGCCAGTTGCACGGTCTGGTCGACGCGGGCCACACCGTCGTGGTCGTCGAGCACGACATGACCGTCGTCGCGGGCGCCGACTGGGTGATCGACCTGGGCCCCGGCGGGGGTGAGGCGGGCGGCCGGATCGTGGCCGCGGGACCACCGGCGAAGGTGGCGACGGCGGCCGGGAGCCGGACCGGACCCTACCTCGCCCGCGTGCTCGGCCAGGGCCAATAAGACCCGCACGTCAGGGGTGTACATCGGCCGGTACACAGGCGTGGCGTGCTCGGACCGGCACGTCAGGGGCGTGCGTCGGCCCGCACACGCATGGCGTGCTCGGACTGGTTCATCAGGGACGTGCGTCGGCCGGCGCGCACGCGTCACGCATCGGACCGGCACGTCAAGGACATGCGCCGGCCCGCACACACACGTCACGCATCGGACCGGCACGTCAAGGACATGCGCCGGCCCGCACACACACGTCACGCATCGGACCGGCACGTCAAGGACATGCGCCGGCCCGCACACACACGTCACGCATCGGACCGGCACGTCAAGGACATGCGTCGGCCGGCGCGCACGCGTCGCGAACTTGGACCGGTACATCAAGGGCGTGCGTCGGCCGGCGCGCACGCGTGGCGTGCTCGGGTCGGTGTGTCAGGGATGTGCCCCGGTCGGTGAACCCGCAATTCGCGGGTCCCCTTGCGCCGCGTCGGCGAGGGCGCGCCGGTCGGTGTGATCGCCGGCCGCGAGCGCGGGCCGCAGCTCGACCTCGGCCACCAGCCCGCGCACCGACGCCACCCGCCACAGCGACGCGAGCAGCGTGTCGTCCCCGACGAAGGCCGGCACGGTACTCGCCACTCCCCCGGCGAACCGATAGTGGATGCGCACCGGCTGCACCGGCACTCCGGCGTCCAGCGCCGCCTGGAAGACGGCCCGGCGGAAGTGCCCCCGGGCCCGGCCGCACCACGTACTGCCTTCGGGAAAGGCGACGACAGCCGCGCCCCCGCGCAGCGACCGCGCGATCCGGTCAACGGTGGCGGGCAGGGCCCGCAGCCGGTCGCGTTCGATGAAGAGGGTCCCGCCGCGGGCCGCCAGCGCGCCCGCCACGGGCCAGCCGCGCACCTCGGTCTTGGCGAGCATCCGCGCCGGGCGGACGGCGGCGAGCAGCGGGATGTCCAGCCACGAGATGTGGTTGGCCACGATCAGCAGGCCACCGGTGGGCTCGGCCGCTCCGATGATCCGCGCCCGTACACCGGCGGCCCGCACGACGGCCAGGCACCAGCGACGGATCCATCGGTCGCGCCGTACCGCCGGTGTCCGTGCGACGACCGGGCACATCAGCACCCCGGCGAGGACCAGTGCCAGGACCGCCGCGAGCCGCAGCACGGCGCGCGGGAAGGCGACCCACGACGCCGTGGACTCCACGCAGGAGCGCGGGGAGCAGGGCGCGGTGGGCAGCCATGCGCTGGCGAGCACCGGCCGTGCCGGTGCTCCGACGCCGTGCGCGCTCATCACGCCGGTACGAGCGAGAGGAAGTGCCGCAGATAGCGCGGGTCGACCCGGCGCATCGACAGCAGCACGTACAGGTCGGCGACCCCGAAGTCCGGGTCGTGCGCCGGCTCCGCGCAGACCCAGGCACCCAGCCGCAGATAGCCGCGCAACAGCGGGGGCAGCTCGGTGCGCGCGGGCCGGGCGACCGCGTCCGCGGACCAGGGCAGCAGCGGCCGTACGCGGTACTCCTCGGGTGCCAGGTGCTTCGCCTTGACCCGGTCCCAGGTGCCCGCTGCGAGCGTGCCGCCGTCGGCGAGCGGGATGGAGCAGCAGCCGGCGAGCCACTCGTGGCCGCTCTGGATCATGTAGCGGGCGATGCCTGCCCAGATCAGTCCGATGACCGTGCCGTCGCGGTGGTCGGGGTGCACGCAGGAGCGGCCGACCTCGACGAGTCCGGAGCGGATGGGGGCCAGCGCGTCGAGGTCGAACTCGCTCTCCGAGTACAGCCGTCCGGCGATCGCGGCCCGCTCGGGCGGCAAGAGCCGGTAGGTGCCGACGATCTGGCCGGTCACCGTGTCGCGGACCAGCAGGTGGTCGCAGTACGCGTCGAAGGCGTCGATGTCGTGGCCGGGCTGCGGGCTGGCCAGGAGGGCGCCCATCTCCCCGGCGAACACGTCGTGGCGCAGCCGCTGCGCGGCCCGGACGTCGGCCTCGTCGCGGGCCAGGGTGACGGTGTAGCGGGTGGGGGCGACGGGCCCTGGCGGGCTGTCGAGGGTGGAAACGCCGGTCATGGCACTCTCCTGGTCGCGGGCCGGTTCGGCGGAGCGGGAGCAGACCGGATCGGTGCGGTCTGCGCGCTCCTGTTCTTCCTATGCCGGTTGGCGTACGCGTGACCTGCGCCAGGAGGGCGGATGTGAGGATGCTGAATGCCAGGGGTGCCCGGGAAGGCGAGACGGGACCGGGGCTTGAGCACCACACCCGGTCCCGCCCGTTCGCACTCTGCCGGCGAACGACGTACGGCTAACGACTGCCCGCCTTGCGGGTCGCGCGCAGCCACTCCTTGTTCATGCTGGTGATGGAGAACAGCGGAATGCCCTTCGGGCAGGCGGTCGCGCACTCCCCGGTGAGGGTGCAGCCACCGAAGCCCTCCTCGTCCATCTGCGCCACCATGTCGAGCACGCGGGTCTCGCGCTCGGGCGCGCCCTGCGGCAGGACGTTCAGGTGGTTGACCTTCGCCGAGGTGAACAGCATCGCCGCGCCGTTCGGGCAGGCCGCCACGCAGGCGCCGCAGCCGATGCACTCGGCGTGCTCGAAGGCGAAGTCGGCGTCCGGCTTCGGTACGGGCATGGCGTGCGCCTCGGGCGCGGCGCCGGTCGGGGCGGTGATGTAGCCGCCGGCCTGGATGATCCGGTCGAAGGCGGAGCGGTCCACCACCAGGTCCTTCACCACCGGGAAGGCCGAGGCGCGCCACGGCTCGACGTCGATCGTGTCGCCGTCCTGGAAGGACCGCATGTGCAGCTGACAGGTGGTGGTGCGCTCGGGGCCGTGCGCGTCGCCGTTGATGACCAGGCTGCACGCGCCGCAGATGCCCTCGCGGCAGTCGTGGTCGAAGGCGACGGGGTCCTCCCCCTTGAGAATGAGCTCCTCGTTGAGGGTGTCGAGCATCTCCAGGAAGGACATGTCGGCCGAGATGCCGTCCACCTCGTACGTGGACATCGCTCCGTCGGCGTCGGCGTTCTTCTGCCGCCAGACGCGCAGGTTGAGCTTCATGCGTAGCTCCGCTGAGTGGGGTGGACGTACTCGAAGACCAGGTCTTCCTTGTGCAGGACGGGCGCGGCGCCGGTGTCGGTGAACTCCCAGGCGGCCGCGTAGGAGAACTCCTCGTCCCTGCGGGCCGCCTCGCCGTCCGGGGTCTGGGACTCCTCGCGGAAGTGGCCGCCGCAGGACTCGGACCGGTGCAGCGCGTCCAGGCACATCAGCTCGGCGAGTTCCAGGTAGTCGACGACGCGATTCGCCTTCTCCAGGGACTGGTTGAACTCCTCGCCGGTGCCGGGCACCTTGATGCGCCGCCAGAACTCCTCGCGGATCTGCGGGATGCGCTCAAGCGCCTTGCGCAGCCCCGTCTCCGTACGCGCCATGCCGCAGAACTCCCACATGAGTTCGCCGAGCTCGCGGTGGAAGGAGTCGGGGGTGCGATCGCCGTCGACGGCGAGGAGCAGCCGCAGCCGGTCCTCGGTTTCGGCCAACACCTCCTGGACAGCGGGGTGTTCGTCGGTGACCTGCTCGTGGTGCGGGTTGCGGGCGAGGTAGTCGTTGATCGTCGAAGGCAGCACGAAGTAGCCGTCGGCGAGGCCCTGCATCAGGGCCGAGGCGCCCAGCCGGTTGGCTCCGTGGTCGGAGAAGTTGGCCTCGCCGATCGCGAACAGGCCCGGGATGGTGGTCTGGAGGTCGTAGTCGACCCACAGTCCGCCCATCGTGTAGTGCACGGCCGGGTAGATCCGCATCGGCAGGGTGTACGGGTCCTCGGCGGTGATCCGCGCGTACATGTCGAAGAGGTTGCCGTACTTCTCCTCGACCTTCGCCCGGCCCATCCGCTGGATCGCGTCGGCGAAGTCCAGGTAGACGCCCTGGCCGCCGGGGCCGACGCCGCGGCCCTCGTCGCAGACGTTCTTGGCGGCGCGAGAGGCGATGTCGCGGGGCACGAGGTTGCCGAAGGAGGGGTACACGCGCTCCAGGTAGTAGTCGCGCTCGTCCTCGGGGATCTCGTTCGGCGGACGGGTGTCGCCCTGCGCCTTCGGCACCCAGATTCGGCCGTCGTTGCGCAGCGACTCGCTCATCAGGGTGAGCTTGGACTGGTGGTCGCCGGTGCGCGGGATGCAGGTGGGGTGGATCTGCGTGAAGCACGGGTTGGCGAAGTAGGCGCCGCGCCGGTGGGCCCGCCAGATCGCGGTGGCGTTGGAGTTCATGGCGTTCGTCGAGAGGTAGAAGACGTTGCCGTATCCGCCGCTGGCGAGGACGACCGCGTCCGCGTAGTACGTGTCGATCTTCCCGGTGATGAGATCGCGGGCCACGATGCCGCGCGCCCGCCCGTCGACCACGATGAGGTCGAGCATCTCGGTTCTGGGGTGCATCTCGATGTTGCCCGCGGCGATCTGCCGGGACAGCGCCTGGTACGCGCCGAGCAGGAGCTGCTGGCCCGTCTGGCCGCGGGCGTAGAACGTCCGTGACACCTGGACGCCGCCGAAGGAGCGGGTGTCGAGGAGGCCGCCGTACTCGCGGGCGAAGGGCACGCCCTGCGCGACGCACTGGTCGATGATCTCGACGGAGATCTGCGCCAGGCGGTGGACGTTGGACTCCCGCGCCCTGAAGTCGCCGCCCTTGACGGTGTCGTAGAAGAGCCGGTGGATGGAGTCGCCGTCGTTGCGGTAGTTCTTCGCCGCGTTGATGCCGCCCTGCGCGGCGATCGAGTGCGCGCGGCGCGGGGAGTCCTGGTAGCAGAACTGGACGACGTGGTAGCCCTGTTCGGCGAGCGTGGCGCCGGCGGAGCCGCCCGCGAGGCCGGTGCCGACGATGATCACCGTGTGCTTGCGGCGGTTGGCGGGGTTGACGAGCTTGGCCTCGAAGCGGCGGGTGTCCCAGCGCTCGTTGACCGGGCCCTTCGGGGCCTTGCTGTCGAGGACCGGCTCACCGGTCGCGTAGTCGGCGAATGCGGTCATTTCAGCTCACCACTCCGGTCATGACACCGACGGGTACGGAGACGAAGCCCGCCGTCAGCACCAGCGCGAGGACGTTGGCCATGGTCTTGAGGGCGCGGTCGCGGGTGCGGCTGCCGGCGCCGAGGGTCTGGGCGGCGCTCCAGAAGCCGTGCCGGACGTGCAGGCCGAGCGCGAGCATCGCCACGATGTAGATGACGTTGCCGTACCAGGTGGAGAAGGTGTCCACGACGTTCTGGTACGGGTGCCCCTCCTGGAAGCCGCCGGAGTGCACGGTGCCGGTCGTCAGGTCGAGGATGTGCCAGACGATGAACAGGCCGAGGACGATCCCGCCCCAGCGCATGGTGCGTGTCGCGTAACTGGCGCGCGGCTTCTTGTGGACGTACTTGCTGGGGCGCGCCTTGATGTCGCGGCGGCTGAGCTGGTACGCGGAGACGGCGTGCGCGACGACGGCGACGACCAGCACTACGCGGATGAGCCAGAGCGTCCACTCGTAGTGCATGAAGGGTTCGCCGACGGTGCGCAGCCAGTGGGCGTAGTGGTTGAACTCGCCCGCCCCGAAGTAGATCTTCAGATTCCCGATCATGTGGGCGACCAGGTACAGCAGCATGATCAGGCCGCTGACGGCCATCACGGTCTTCTTGCCGACGGAGCTGTCCCACACGGTGCGCGCCATGGACGGCCGTCGGTCCGTCCGCGTTGCCAAAGCCATGTCACAGAACGCTAGGGCCCGGAACCCTGATCGGTCCAAGACATGGTATGGCTGGTTTCCATAGGGATGGGCTATCGTCGAAGGATGCAGTTCCAGCAGCTCCAGTACTTCGTGGCGGTAGCCGAGACCCGGCACTTCACTCGGGCCGCCGAGCTGGTCCACGTCGCGCAGCCGTCCCTGTCCCAGCAGATCAAGGCGCTGGAGCGGGAGTTGGGGGCGGACCTGTTCCTGCGGGCGCGTGGCAACATCACGCTCACGGACGCGGGCGAGGCGCTGCTGCCGCTGGCCCGGCGTATCCTCGCCGACGCGGACACGGCCCGGCACGAGGTGCAGGAGCTGGCCCAGCTGCGCAGCGGCCGAGTCCGCCTCGGCGCGACCCCGAGCGTGTGCACCGGTCTGCTCCCGGACGTGCTGCGCGCCTTCCACGACCGCTATCCGGGCATCCGGCTGCTGATCGAGGAGGGCGGTTCCCACGATCTCGTACGCGAACTCGCCCGCGGCGCCCTCGACCTCGCCCTGGTCGTCCTCCCGCTGCCCACACCCTCCCCCGCGCTGACGACCGTCGAGCTGTTGCGCGAGGACCTCGTGGTGGTGTCGTCGCCGGACGCGCCCGCGCCGGGCACCGGCCGCACCGTACGAATCCCCGACCTGGAGGGCGAACGCCTGGTCATGTTCCGGCACGGCTACGACCTGCGGGAACTGACGGTCGCCGCCTGTCGCGCCGAGGGCTTCGAGCCGGACTTCGCGGTGGAGGGCGGCGAGATGGACGCGGTGCTCGGCTTCGTGCGCGCGGGGCTCGGCGTGGCCGTCGTACCGCGCATGATCGCGACGCGGTCCGGGCGGGGGCTGCGGGTGACCCCGCTGGCCCGGCCCGGACTGCACCGGACGATCGCGCTGGCCCACCGCAGCGATGTGGCTCCGCCGCGGGCGGCCCGGGAGCTTCAGCGGATGCTGCTGGAGCGCTGAGGAGGTCAGCCCGTCCTGACCGCACCGAAGGCCGCACACAACACGGTGCACACCGCGCGTACGTCAGCCACCGGCGACCAACTGAAAACGGCGCTCCAATCCGGTGCCGGCCAGGTCACCGCCGTACCGTCGGACATGCGTCCGCAGGGCCTCGACGCACACGGCTGTGAAGTCGTACAGCACGTCCTACAGCGACCCGTACAGCAGGAAGTGACGATCTCCCCGGGGCGCGGCACGATCTCCCCGGGGCGCGGCACCACCTGCCCCCGCCGGTTCGGCCGGTACGAGCGGACCCAGTGCGCCGGCGGGGTCGCGGGCCCGTACCAGCCGGGCGGGACGGCGACCCGCACCGCCGTCATCCCGTGGCGTCCACCAGCGCCAGTTCGTGCAGTCGCTCCGGTGGTCCGGGGCGGGCGTAGTACCAGCCCTGGGCAGTGTCGCAGCCCAGAATCCGCAACTGCTCGGCCTGGGCGCCGGTTTCCACGCCCTCGACCGTGACCGCGAGGTCGAGGCTGTGGGCGAGCGAGACGATGCCCTCGACGATCTTCAGGTCGACGGGGTCCGCGGGGAACTGCTGCATGCCCTGCGTGAAGGACCGGTCCAGCTTGAGGATGCTGACCGGCAGCCGGCGCAGGTTGGCGAGGTTGGAATAGCCCGTGCCGAAGTCGTCGAGGGCGATGTCCACCCCCATCTCGGCCAGCCGGCGCAGCGGCTTGAGAAGATCGTCGTCGGCGCCGATCAGCGCGGACTCGGTGACCTCCAGGCACAGCGCGTCGGCGTCGAGCCCCTCACGCTCCAGGATGTCGACCGTGTCCTGGACCAGACCGGGGTGGGTCAGCTGGCACGGCGACAGGTTGACGTTGACGCGCAGCGGACCGGCGTCGGCGTGTCGTTCCTGCCACGCGCGGGCCTGGCGCACCGACTGCTCAAGTACCCAGCGGCCGAGCGGAACGATCAGCCCGGTGTGCTCGGCGAGCGGGATGAAACGGTCGGGCCCGAGGACGCCGTGCTGCGGGTGCAGCCAGCGCACCAGCGCCTCCGCGCCGCGCACGCTGCCGTCGCCGAGGTGCACCAGCGGCTGGTACTCGATGAAGAACTCGCCCCGGTCCAGGGCGGCGGGCAGCGCCGTGGTGAGTCCGTGCCGGGTGATGGCGCGGGCGTCGGCCTCGGGGTCGGCCAGCTCGAAGCGGTTGCCGCCCGCGGACTTGGCCCGGTACATCGTGATGTCGGCGCTGCGCAGCACCTCGGCGGGACCGCGCTCACCTGCCGGCCCCTCGACGATGCCGATGCTGCCGCGTACGGTCAGCTCACGGCCGTCGATGCTGATCGGGGTGACCAGGGAGTTCATGATGCGCCCGGCGAGTTCGTCTACCTCGCGCTCGGTGTCGGGGCCGGTGGTGAGGGCCACGAACTCGTCGCCGCCGAGCCGGGCGACCATCTCGCCGGGGGCGGTCGCGCAGGACTGCAGCCGGTCGGCGACCTCGACGAGCAGCCGGTCTCCGGCCGCGTGTCCGAGGCTGTCGTTGATGGTCTTGAAGCCGTCGAGGTCCAGGTAGCACAGGCCGAAGCGCTGGTTCCCGCCGGCGGACAGCGCCTTCTCCAGGCGCTCGAAGAACAGGGTCCGGTTGGGCAGGCCGGTGAGGGCGTCGTGCGTGGCCTCGTAGCGCAGCCGCAGATTGAGCAGCCGCCGCTCGGTGGTGTCCTCCATGAGGGCGAGCTGGTACTGGGGCTGGCCGTCCGCGTCGCGCAGCAATGAGACCGTCAGATTGGTCCACAGGGCTGTGCCGTCAGGACGGTAGAAGGCTTTTTCGACGTGGTAATGCTCGCGCTCGCCGCGCACCAACTCCTCGTACAGACGCCAGACTTGAGGAGCGTCCTCCGGATGCGTCCACTCGGGGACCTTGCGGCCGCGCACCCCTTGCTCGGAGCCGCCGAACATGCGCAGCAGAGCCTCGTTGACCTGGAGGATGTTGCCCTCGAGGTCGGCGATGCCGATTCCTATGGCCGCGCCCTCGAACACCGCGCGGAAGCGGGCCTCGCTCGCGTGCAGCGCCTCGGCCACCGCGCTGCGCGCGTTCAACGCCGCCTGGGAGATGGCCTCCTGCTCGACGAGCGTCCGCTCCCGCAGCGCCTGCGCGAACCCGGCGGCGACGGCGTGCTGCAGTCGCGCCGACCGGATCCGCAGCGCTTCCTGGGGTCCGTCCTCGCCGCAGTAGAGCACCAGATAGGCGTCCACACAGTCGAGGGCGCGGCTGAGCGCCTCCGGGTCGGTGCAGTGTGCGGCGATGAGCGCGGCGCCGACCGCCTGGCCCTCGGCCGCGTCGAAGGTCCTGGCCCGCAGCGCCTCGCTCAACGTCCGTGCGAGCGGCAGCAGTTGCTCCTCGAACTCCGGCCGGGTCAGCGACGTCGAGGTGACCGGGTAGACCGCCCGGCTCCAGATCGTCGCGAACCGGCGCAGTCTGTCCTCCGGCCCGTCCGGCTCGGCGGTCACGCCGTGCGCCCCACGCCGGCGAACCCGGAGAAGGAGTAAGGATCCTCCTCCTCGAGTGCCGTGTCGGGCCGCCAGTTCGGCATCGGCACCAGTCCCGGTTCCACCATGTCGTACCCCTCGAAGAACCGCGCGATGTCCTCGCGCGAGCGCATGATCAGCGGGTTGCGGATGTTCTTGTAGACGTCGACCGCGCCCTCGGCCCGCTCCGGGGGGAGCGGGATTCCCTCGTACGAGGCGTGCGTGAGGACGAGCAGACTGCCCGGCGCGAGCTCGTCGCGCAGTTCCGCCACCGCTGCGTACGGGTCGTCCGCGCCCTCCACGAAGTGAAGTATGGCAACGAGGAGGAGTGCGACCGGCCGGTTCAGGTCGATCAGACGCTGGACCTGAGGACTCGCCAGGATTTCCTGGGGCTTGAGCAGATCGGCGGCGACGACGTCCGCGTCCTCGTTGCCCTTCAGTACGGCCTGGCTGTGCGCGACGGCCACCGGGTCGTGGTCGACGTAGACGACATGCGCGCCCGGCCTGGCCCTCTGGGCGACCTCGTGGACGTTGCCGAAGGTCGGGATGCCGGAGCCGATGTCCAGGAACTGGTCGATCCCCTCGTCGGCGGCGAAGCGCACGGCACGGCGCATGAACGCCCTGTTCGCCTGCATGATCTTGGGAAGTCCCGGCATGAACTCCATCGCCTTGCGTGCCGCTTCCCGGTCGACCTCGAAATTGTGCGAACCGCCCAGGTAGTAGTCATAGATACGGGACACGCTCGGCACCGAGATGTCAATGCTGCGGGGGGCCCAGGCGGGACGCTCCATCTATCTCTCCAAGGCGTAGTCGACGGCGTAGGCGATCCGGTGTTCGAGCTGAGGCTACTGATCGCCCGCCAAAGGAGCGAGCTGAAACGGAAATTGACCGTCCGTTCCCGGTCACTGCCTCCGGCAAGTGCGCATGGCCGCTGCGGCGGCGGCTCTCGAACACGCCATGCTCCGTCACCGTGAAATCGCTCCGAAGCATTCCAAAAAGCTCCCGGGGGTCACGAAGAGTGGCGGAAGCTTCCCCCGTACGTGCGCCCCGCACATCCACCCGTCGTACGTGCTCGCCCTCGCACGTACACACACCCGTACAGGCACGCCCTCGTACGTGTTCGCCCCCCGTACGCGCATGCCGAAGGGTCCGCCCCCTCCGTGCGGTGCGGAGGGGGCGGACCCGGGGTCGCGCGCGCTGCTGTCGTTCGTCCGGCACACTGGCTGTCTGCGTCCACTCCCTTCCGGGTTTCGTTGCTTGCTGGGCGAGTCGATCGACCCTGGGGAGGTGATCCTTTACTTCGGCGCGCCGACCGGCTTTCCGTCGGGCGCGACGGCGTACCACGTGCCGCCCACGCCCTGACCGTTGGTGTCCCCGGCGGCCGTGTCACCGGAGAAGGTGTAAATGGGCCAGCAGTTGACCGTCATCTGCTTGACGCCGTCCGGGCGGGTGAAGCCCATCAGGCCCTTCTTCTGGACGCCCTTGGTGTCGTTCGGGGAGACGATGCTCACCGCCGGCCACTTCTCCAGGCAGGCGCCGGTGCAGGCCGACTTCGAGACGGGCCAGGCCTGGTCCTTCATGAAGCGGTAGACGGTCATACCGTTCTTGTCGACGACGATGTCACCGAGCTTGGGGTCGTTGCGGACCGACAGACCGGGCAGGTCGGCAAGCGTCGCCTTCTTGCCGTTGGGGGCCGACGCGTACCAAGTGCCGCCCACACCCTGTCCCTTGGTTTCCCCGGCCTTGGTGTCCTTGGCGTACCGGTACATCGGCCAGCCCGCGATGGTCAGCTGCTTCGTGCCATCCGACCGGGTGACCTCGCCGAGCAGCGTCTTGTCCACACCGGTGGCGGCCTCGGCGCCCTCGGCGGGCACGGGCGGCCAGGCCTTCGCGCAGTCGCCGTCACAGGCGGACTTGGGCGGTTCGGCGGTGTCCTTGTCGAAGCGGTAGAGGGTGAATCCGGTGCTGTCCGTCAGCACCTTGCCGAGCTTCGTGCTTTCGGTAACGGAGAGCTGACCTGCCGATTCCGCCTGGGCCGCGGCGCTCTGCTGGTCCTTGGAATCGGCGCCGTAGCCATTGCCCACGGTGGTGCTCGTTCCGTAATCACCAGCGGCCGCGGTCGCACCCACGTTCTGGCTGCCCGTCGACTGGGTGCCTTGTTCCTGACCGCACGCCGTCGTGAGCGCCAGCACGGCCGCAGCTGTCGCCACGAGTGAGGCGCTCCGCCAGGAGGTCTTCATTGGTAACTCCCGCTGTTCGCATAAGTGTTGCGGCGCCCTGCTGCGCCGCGCATGGCCCTAGGTACGGGCGGCAGTGGCGGGAGTGTTCAACCGGCTCACAAATTTCTTTCCGAAACCTGTGACACGCACCGCGGTTCGCGCACCTGTGCGCACTCACCGGTGTTTCCCGCACAGCCCGTCAAACCACCAGGAGTCCCGCGTCCTCCCTTCGGGGGCAATACCCGGCACACCGGCGTGCGCCGGTGCCGCGCGTTCCATGATCTCCGTCGTGCATGGACCTCAACGGACCCGATCCGCCCTCGCCATACGGGTATTGGCGCTGCTGGCGCTCACCTGGCTCTTTGTCGGCGCGCCGAGCGGAACGGCGGCGGCCGACGCGTGTGCGTACGCCTCCACCGGCTCCGACGGCGACGGGACCACAGCGGTGGCCGTCGCGGGCAGCGGCGCGGTGGCGGTCGCCGGTCACACCACCTGGTGCCCGACCCCGACGCCGACACCCACCCCGACGCCGTCACCCACCCCGACGCCCACTCCGCCTCCCACGCCTACGTCCACTCCCACTCCCACTCACGCACCGAAACCCGAACCGCCGCCTCCACCGCCACCGCCGCCTCCCCCCGCGCCGGCACCGAGGCTCGTGCCACCGCGGCCGACGCCCGCCCCGACGCCGAAACCCACACCCAGGCCCACCCCGATGGCGCGCCCCAAGCCGTCGCCGGCCCCGGTGAGCTATCCGGCGTACCACACCCCCGCGCGGCGGCACCCGCCCCGCAGCGGCCCGTCGCTGGTCTCGCTCACCCTGCTCATCACCGCGCCCGCGGTGTTCGCCGTCGCGGCGCTGCGCCCGCGCTGACCCCTGGAGGCACACCTTGTCGGATTGGCTTGTTCTCGCCCTGGCGATGGCGGCCGCGTGCGTCGTCGTCCTCATCGTGGCGCTCGTACGCCACCGCAGGGCCCCCGAAGACGAGGATCCGTCCGAGACCCCGGACGTCATCGAGTACATGACGATGATGATCGGAGTGGTGTACGCCATCGTGCTTGGCCTGGCCATCGCTGGTGTCTGGGAGGCCCGCGGCGGCGCCCAGGACCGCGTGCAGACGGAGGCCCAGGCATTGCACGAGATTTCGGAGCGGGTCCGCGTCTACCCTCCCGACGTCCGCGAGCGCATCCGCGACGACGTCAACGCGTATGTCAGCCACGTCGTCCACACCGAGTGGAAGTCCATGGCCGACCAGGGTCATGTGACTGCCCAGGGCGGCCGGCTCTTCGACCGCATCCGCCAGGACGTCACCGACTATCAGCCGAAGACGGACTTCGAGGCCCAGGCATACCAGCCGCTCGTCGACCAGGTGACAACGGCGGACGCCGCGCGCAACGCCCGCGCCGACTCGACCGGGGCGACCATGCCGGGCGTGGTGTGGTTCGGGCTGATCACCGGCGCCGTGGTCACCGTCGGGATGGTCTTCGCGCTGCAGATCCGGCGCACCCCCCGCGAGCTGATCCTCGCCGGACTGTTCTCCGCCCTGATCGCCTTCCTGCTCTTCCTGATCTGGGACTTCGACGCGCCCTACAGCCGGGGGATCACCGCATCGGCGGAACCGTTCACGGCACTGTTCCCGCACCTTCACGGCTGACGGATCCTCAGCGGGGACCGGACGGCGGGGGACGGGCGCCACGCCGCGTCGGTCCCCCGGACGCGGGTACGCCGTCCCCTGTGCGGCCCACACGGTTGCCCCATTCGCGCGACTGCGATCGCGCCCGGGCGCAACCTTTTCTAGCGTTCCGATCACCGAGGTGCGTCTGGCACACGCGGAAGACGTCCGCAGCATGGCTCCTCGGGGACCCGGAGGCTCACCATGCACGCGATACGCGTCGCTTCGGCCGCACTGCTGGGCATAACCGCCGTGACCATCACCGCACCCGCCGCCTTCGCCGGTGACGGGGACAGCCACAACATCACCCCGTTCGGCTTCAGCGTCGGGCCTTCGACCATCACCGCGGGTGGTCAGGTCTCACTGCTGCTGTCGTGCGACGGCTTGAGCGGTCACACGGCTCTCACCGTCGCCACCGGCCGACCGAACAACCGCGCCCCTGTCCCGGTCCCCGCACAGCGGGGTGTCAGGGCCGGTGTCAGGGCCGGTGTCGGCGGCAGCGTCGGCGGCTTCGACCTGAAGGAGATCGGCAGGGGAGCCGTGCTCATCGCGGGTTGCGTCGGCACCGCGTGGTACCTCTCGCGCCGCCGCATCGCGTCCGACGACTCCTGAACGCACGTGACGGCTGTTCGCCCCGGATCCTTCGGGAGGGCCCGGGGTGAACAGCCGTCACGTGCGGTCTCCGGAACACGGCCTGTCTCTTGACGGACGGCCGGTCTCCGACGGGGGCAGGACCGGCCTGGCCGGGGCGCGCCGGTCAGATCCTCTTCTCGGACCTGCGGCGCAACCAGAACACGCCGCCGCCGATGACGGCCGCGGCCACCAGAGCGCCGCCGATCACCATGTCGGTGGGCGTGGCCCCCGTGGAGCTGCTGCCGCCGAGACCACCGCGGACACCGCCGATGACCGTGAAGGCCCTCGTACGGTTCATCGGGCCCGTCCCGACGCAGTTGGCTCTGACCTCGTACGAGCCGGGGCGGGCGTTGCGGTCGACGGTCACCGTTCCGCTCGCCGTGTCGTTGTTGCCCGGAACCCGCGAGAGGGTGGACCGCCGGAACGCGGGCGAGGTCATGGTGCCGCCGTTCCGGCATCTGTCGACCGTCACTGTCAACTGGCCGCCGGCGGCGATGACGGTGGGCATGGCGACGATGTTCCTCGCGCTGCTCCCGTTGTTGCCCGGCCGCCCGCCACCGTTGTCGTTGCCCGGCCCGTCCCCGTTGTTGCCGAAGCCACCCTCGTTGTTGTTGCCTGGGCCACCGCCGTTGTTGTTGCCGAAGCCGCCGTTGTTGTTGCCCGGTCCACCGCCGTTGTTGTTGCCGAAGCCACCGTTGTTGTTGCCCGGTCCACCGCCGTTGTTGTTGCCAAAGCCGCCGTTGTTGTTGCCAAAGCCACCGTTGTTGTTGCCCGGCCCACCCCGGTTGTTGTTGCCAAAGCCACCATTGTTGTTGCCGAAGCCACCATTGTTGTTGCCGAAGCCACCGTTGTTGTTGCCGAAGCCACCGTTGTTGTTGCCCGGTACAACAACAACGTTCCCGCTCTGACCGCCGCCCCCGTTGCCCATACCGTCCGCGACGGCCGCGGGGGCGGCGAGCCCGAGGACGGCGACCACAGTGGCCGCGGCCGCCAGGGCACGTGAGTTTCGCATGTGATCCTCCGCGGAAGACGCCCCGGGAACCGTCCCCGGTAGATCGGCGAGAAAACGCCTCCCAAACAGACCCTCAGATGCCCTGCACAGGGCCGCATTTCGAGAATGGTCCGTCCTGGTGAGAGGACACGCCGAGAGAATTCCACCAATGGGATATTGCCGCAGGTCACGGACCGTCAGAAAATTCCTGCCGCCGGCGACTCGGATGGCTCACGGCGGATGAACTCCGCCACCCGTTCGCCCGCGTCCCGTCGCTCGCCGGACGTGCTGCGCTTAGCGTTCTCATATGCGCGAGTGACGCGGCGACGGCCGCGTCGAGAGGGGATTCGAATGTTTGCGTCCGAGCTGGCCGAAGAGGAGGAGCAGCAACAGCAGAGGAAGCGCGCCCCGTGGGGCGTGATAGCGCTTGTTCTGCTGACCGGCCTCGCACTCATCCGGAACGGTTCCGGTGAGTTCGACGTGGGCCCTCCGCAGCCCGCTTCGGCAGCGGCAGCGGCAACGGACAGCCGCATTCCCAGTGGCATCTTTTCGAACGCCCCGGCCTCACTGCCGTACTCCATGGTCGACCGGGTGCGGATCCCGGCCATCCAGGTCGACGCGCCGGTCATGCCGGTGGGCCTGGACTCGGACGGCTGGGTCGGCGCGCCGCCGCCGGACGACTCGAATCTCGCGGGCTGGTTCACCGGCGCGGTCTCGCCCGGCGAAAAGGGCACGGCCGTGATCGTGGGCCATGTGGACAACATGCGGGGCCCGGCCGTCTTCTACGGGCTCGGAGGCCTCAAGAAGGGGAACCGGGTCGAGGTCCAGCGCAAGGACGGAAGGACCGCCGTATTCGAGATCTACGGCGTCGAGGTCTTCGCCAAGAGCAATTTCCCCGGCGATCGCGTGTACAGCAGCAAGGGCACCGCGGAATTGCGGATCATCACCTGCGGAGGTGGATTTTCCAAGCTGCACGGCTACGACGGGAACGTCGTCGTGTTCGCCCGCCTGGCCGAGGTTCGCTGAGCGTTCTCCGGCCGGACGGGCGAAAGCCCGTCGAGGGCGCTATGTGAATCGCCGTCGCGGCACCGTGATGTGATAGTCGGCATCCAGCAGTTGCGGCAGATACTTGCGCAGGGCCCGTACGCTCTGCGAGCGGTCGCCGCCCGCGTCGTGCGAGAGGACCACGACACCCGGGGCGGCGCCGCTCTCGACCCGGTCGACGATGGTGCGGGTGCCCGGCGTCGTCCAGTCGAGGCTGTCGACCGTCCAGGCCAGTGGCTCCATCCCCAGTTCGGCGCCGATCTGGAAGACCGCCCGGTTCCAGGCTCCGTACGGCGCGCGGAACCACACGGGCGGCTCACCGTAGGCGTCGTCGATGACCTCGCAGGTGCGCTCGATCTCGGAGTGGATCGCGGAGCGCGAGAGCTGGGTCAGCAGCGGGTGGGTCCAGGTGTGGTTGCCGACGATGTGTCCGTCGTCGGCCATCTCGCTCAGCAGGTCCTTGTTGTCGACGGCCATCTCCCCGCACACGAAGAAGATCGCGCGCACGTCGTACTCGCGCAGGGTGCGCAGGATGTCCGGGGTGTAGCGCGGGTCGGGCCCGTCGTCGAAGGTGAGCACCATGCTCCGGCCGCGACCGGACATGCGCAGGAACGGCTCGTGCCGGACGCGGGTCCGCGGGGGCCTGCTGCGCGGCGGGCCGTATCCGGCCATCGGCTGGAGGCGGTAGGCGGAGGGCTTGAGAGCGCGGCGGGCCTGCGCGCCCGAGACGGGAGGGACACTCCGCACCGGTGCTGCGGCCGGTTCGGCGGTCAGGACACGGGCCGTGCCCGCCGCCCCCAGGATGGCGGCGCCGGCGATCAACGCTCGGCGCCGGGTGAGCAGCTGATCCTTTTTCATGACTAATCAGTCACTCCGGGGAGGGATGGCGCGGCTGAGCAACACCGGTGCGGACCCACGAAAGCACCCGCCTGGACCATTTCAGCGGTGGCGCACCAGCGGGAACGGCAATGTCTCACGGATCGTCCGCCCGGTGAGGAACATGACCAGCCTGTCGACACCGATGCCGAGGCCCCCGGTGGGCGGCATCGCGTACTCCAGGGCGTCGAGGAAGTCCTCGTCGAGCTCCATCGCCTCGGGGTCTCCCCCGGCGGCCAGCAGCGACTGCGCGGTCAGCCGTCGGCGCTGCTCCACGGGGTCGGTCAACTCGGAGTAGGCGGTGCCCAGTTCGATGCCGAAGGCGACGAGGTCCCAGCGCTCGGCGAGCCGCGGGTCGGTGCGGTGCTGCCGGGTGAGCGGGGAGACGTCGGTCGGGAAGTCCTTGTAGAAAGTGGGCAGCTGGGTCTTCTCCTCGACCAGCCGTTCGTACATCTCCAGGACGACATCGCCGCGTCCGTCGTCCGCCGTGTACGGCACGCCCGCACGGTCGCACAGCCGGAGCAGCGTCTCCAGGGGCGTATCGGCGTCGACCTCCACCCCCAGGGCCTCCGAGACCGCGCCGTACACCGTCTTGACGGGCCAGTGCCCGGAGATGTCGTACTCGGTGCCGTCCTTGCGGGCGACGGGCGCGCCGAAGGCGGCGGTCGCCGCGCCCTGGATCAGTTCCCGGGTGAGGTCGAGCATCACGTCGTAGTCGGCGAACGCCTGGTAGGCCTCCAGCATGGTGAACTCGGGGTTGTGCTTGTAGGAGACGCCCTCGTTGCGGAAGGTGCGGCCCATCTCGAAGACCTTCTCCAGGCCGCCGACGCACAGCCGCTTGAGATACAGCTCGGGCGCGATGCGCAGATAGAGGTTCAGGTCGTAGGCGTTGATGTGGGTGGTGAAGGGCCGGGCGTTGGCGCCGCCGTGGATCTGCTGGAGCATCGGGGTCTCGACCTCCAGGTAGCCGCGGTCGAGCAGGCCCTGGCGCAGCGCCTGTACGGCGGTGGAGCGGGCCCGTACGACGTCGCGGGCGTCGGGGCTGGACACCAGGTCGAGATAGCGGCGGCGCACCTTCGCCTCGGGGTCGGCGAGGCCCCGGCGTTTGTCGGGCAGTGGGCGCAGGCACTTGCCGGTGAGCTGCCAGGAGGTGACGAAGACGGTGCGTTCGCCCTTGTCGCTGACGCCCGCGAGACCGCTCGCGGTGATGTGGTCCCCGATGTCGATGTCCCTGTGGAACCGTTCGAGGGCGGGCCCGGCGTCCTCGCGGGTGAGGGCCAGCTGGAGGTCGCCGGACCAGTCGCGCAGTACGGCGAAGACGATGCCGCCGAAGTCGCGTACCAGGATGACGCGCCCCGCGACCCTCACGTGGCCGCCCTCGCGGACCTCGGCGAGGGTGTGGGTGCGGGGCGGGACGCCCACCGGGTAGGGGTCGGTGCCGTCCGCGCGGAGCCGGTCGAGGGTGCGGTGCCGGATACGGACCTGTTCGGGCAGGCCCGCGGTGGGATCGTCGGCAACGGCGCCGTCCGCTCCTTCGAGGCCGAGGGCCGACAGCGACGGCAGGCCGGCCGTGGTAGCGGGTTCGGGTCCGCTCTTGGCCCGCCCCTTGCCCCAGAGCTTGCGCAGCGAGGGTACGGAGACGAAGCCCTCGGCGATGCCGGACGCGAGGCCGATGCGGGCGAGGGATCCGGTCTCGCCGTAACAGATGAAGCGGGGGTACCACTGGGGGTGGTACTTGGCGTTGGAGCGGTACAGCGCCTCCAGCTGCCACCACCGGGAGAAGAACAGAAGCAGTCGGCGCCAGATTCTGAGCACCGGTCCCGCACCGATGCGGGCGCCCTCTTCGAAGACCGAGCGGAACACCGCGAAGTTGAGCGAGATGCGCCGTACGCCGAACCTTCCCGCGACCGCGCACAGCTCAGCGACCATGAACTCCATGACCCCGTTGGGGGCGCGGCGGTCACGGCGCATGAGATCCAGCGAGACGCCGTCGCGACCCCAGGGCACGAAGGACAGCAGCGCGAGGAGCTTGCCGTCGCTTCCGATGGCCTCGACGAGGAGGCAGTCGCCGTCGCCAGGGTCGCCGAGGCGGTCGAGGGCCATCGAGAAGCCGCGCTCGGTCTCGGTGTCGCGCCAGGCGTCGGCCTTGTCGACGATCTCCTCCATCTCCTCGTCGGTGAGGGTGGCGTGACGGCGCACCCGGCAGGTGGCACCGGTGCGCCTGACGCGGTTGACGGCCTGGCGGGTCACGCGCATGTCGCGGCCGTCCAGGTCGAAGTCGGCCACGTAGAGGATGGCCTCGTCGCCGAGTTCGAGCGCGCCGAGCCCGGAGCGCGCGAACGCCTTCGCGCCGTCCTCCGAGGCGCCCATCACGGCGGGCGCCCAGGCGTAGCGGCGGGCCACGTCGAGCCAGGCTCCGATGGCGTGCGGCCAGGCCTCGCGGTCGCCGACGGGGTCGCCGCTGGCCAGGCAGACGCCGGCCTCGACGCGGTAGGTGACGGCGGCCTTGCCGCTGGGCGAGAAGACGACGGCCTTGTCGCGGCGGGTGGCGAAGTAGCCCAGGGAGTCGTCGGCGCCATACGCGTGGAGCAGGGCGCGGATGCGGGCCTCCTCGTCGCCGTGCAGGGCCGCCTCCAGGCGCTGGGAGCGGAAGAGGGTGGCGGCGGCGTTCAGCAGGGCGAGGGCGCCGAACAGGCCGAGGAGGAAAGAAAGGGCTCGCGGCGGACTCCCGTCGAAGGAGCGCCCGGAGACCAGGCCGCCGCAGACCCTGTTGGCCGCCCACAGCAGCTGCTGGCCCTCCGGCAGGGTGCCGGGGAACAGCGCGACCAGGCCCCAGCCGATCAAAATGGCCACGCCGAGCCCGGCGAGGAGCACGGCGAGGGCCCGCCACACGGCGCCGCGCCGGTGGGCCGCGTAGAACTCCTTGTGAGCCTGAGCCACGATCAGCAGCACCAGCGCCAGCCCGCAGACGACGAGCGACGGGAGCGCCTGGGCGTATGCGCCCTGTGCGATGTCGGGGATGTCGTCGAGGACGAGGATCGCGAGGTAGACGACGACCAGCCACCAGGCGACCTTCTTGCGGGCGGCGGTCGCGCCGGCCAGCAGGAACAGGAAGACGGCGTACGCGAGGTTGGCGCTGACCGGGACGGTCAGCAGGTCCAGGAAGTGCACGACGGGGCGCAGCAGGTCCCGCAGCGGCTCGATGAACGAGAGCAGGGCGCAGAGCAGGCCGAGGGCGCCGAAGAAGGTCGCGAAGCCCTCGGGCACCTTGCTGAGGAAGCCGCTCCGGGACGGCCGTGTCGGGCCCCTGGCGTCCTTCGGTGCGCGGGCCTCCACGGTGGCACTCATGGTTTCGACTGTAGGAAGCACGGCGCCCGCCCGCCCGTCGAGCACATTGCCTGCGCCCCCACGGAGGCGGGACCTGCGGTTTCCGATAGCCTCACAGCTGTGACGGAACAGCAGCACTCGCAGGGGTTCGAGCGGGGCACGGACGGTCCCAAGGTCATCGTCGTCGGGGTGGACGGCTCCGACTCCTCACTGCGCGCCGCGGCATACGCCAGTGGCCTGGCCCGACGGCAGCGCGCGCTGCTCGCCGTCGTGTACGTCCAGCCGGTGATGGCCGCCGGGGCGGCGCTCGGAGTCCCCGTCGCTGAGACGACCGACGAGATCGCCGAGGACCTCGTCGCGCAGATCCGGGACGCGGCCGAGCGGGTCAAGGACATATTCGATGTGCGCTGGGAGTTCCACACCTTCCGTGGCGACCCCTACAACGGCCTGGTCACGGCCGCGGACGAGCTCAAGGCGGACGCGGTGGTGGTCGGCGCGTCCGAGCAGGCGGGGCACCGGATCGTCGGGTCGGTGGCGATCCGGCTGGTGAAGGCTGGCCGCTGGCCGGTCACGGTCGTTCCGTAGCCCGCCCGCACCTGGTGGAGGCGGCCTCCTACTGCGCCATGACGAGCCCGTCCTTGGCCGCGCCCCGGCTCAGGACGACGTCCCGGATCCAGTCGCGTACACCGCCCACCTGGGCCCCTTGGCCCAGAGCGGCGTTGAGGTTGACGACACGACCGGCGTCGAGGTCGAAGGCCTGCGGGATGAACTCGGCCTTCGTCACCTCCCAGCGCCCGCCCGGGTGCGCCGGCGGGGTGAAGGTGAACCGTCCGATGGTGCTCTCGTTGCCGCGCGGATCCAGGACGCCCTGGTGGTTGAACGTCCCGCCGGCGATCTGGTCGCCCATGCCGTAGACGACCCAGGTGCCGTTGACCTTCTCGTACGCCTGCGGGACGTGCGTGTGCGTGCCGAGGATCAGGTCGATGTCCGGCCGCCCGTTCGTGCGGGAGGCGGTCAGCTGCTTGCTCAGGCTCAGTTGCCGCTCGTCCGGCGCGTCCTGCCATTCGGTGCCCCAGTGCAGGGATACGACGACCACGTCGGCGCCCGCCTTCCGGGCCGCGCGGGCGTCCGCGACGATCCGGGCGGGGTCGATCAGATTGACGGCCCAGGGCTCACCTTGCGGAAGCGGAAATCCGTTCGCGTCATTGGTGTAGGCGAGTTGGGCGACCTTGGCGGTGCCCGCCCGCATCAGCGTGACGCTGCTCGCCTCCTCTGCCGTGCGGGCCGATCCCGCATGCCGCACGCCCGCCCGGTCCAGTGCGTCCAGGGTGCGATGGATGCCGGCGGCGCCGTCGTCCAGGGTGTGGTTCGAGGCGGTGGCGCAGGCGTCGTAGCCGGTCGCGGCGAGGCCCCCGGCCACCTGCGGCGGGTACTCGACGATCGGGTATCCGGTGTAGTCGCCGTCCGGGCCGTACACCGTACCCACGTGACAGATCGCCAGGTCGGCAGCCGTCACGACGGGTTGGACCGCCGCGAGCATGGGCCGGAAGTCGTATCCGTTGCCTCCCGCGTCGGAGTGGGCCCGCTCGATGATCGAGCTGTGCGGCAGCACGTCACCGGTGGCGACGAGGGTGAACCCGGGTGGCGCGGCCGGGGCCGCGGGGTGGCCTGCCGGCCGGGTCGGCCGATCCTGGGCCTGACAGCTCGCGGCGGCCGCGACGAGTACGGCCGCGAGGACCAGTGTGGTCTGTCGCCTGCGTGTGATCATGCCCAGCCCCAATGCGGTCATATGAAGAAGAAGTGACATGAATCCACATGCGAGGGCAGCCAGGAGTCAAGGCGCAACGCACGCTCCTAGCCCGTCCGGCGCCTGAGGACGAGCCCGTTAGGGCGACAAGGGGGGTCCGGGGGCAGCGTCCCCGCGAGGCCCACTGAACCGTTCGCCGAGCCGTTCACCGACGGCATCGACCGCCCACCGCACAACCGTGTCCGGCCCCTGTCCCCGCGCAGCGGCACCCGCTGGCATACAGGCCATGACGGCCGGAACCACCATCACGCACGGGACGACCGCCGAGCACGAGCTGGCCGCGCTGCAGCGCGAACACGGGCGGCCCCTCTTCGCGCTGCTGCTGCGCCTGTCCGACGGCGACCGGCAGCGCGCCGAGGACCTGGTGCAGGAGACGTTCGTCCGCGCCTGGCAGCACCCCGAGGCGCTGCGGGCCGACGACTTCGACTCGGTACGCCCCTGGCTGCTCACCGTCGGCCGGCGGCTCGCCATCGACGCGCGGCGGGCCCGCCAGGCGCGGCCCCCGGAGGTCGGGGACGCGGTCCTCGAGAGTGCGCGTGTGTGTGCCGATCACGCCGAACGGTCGGCGGCGACGCTCGATGTGCGGGAGGCTGTGAAGACACTCACTCCGGAGCACCGTGAAGTCCTGGTGCAGGTGTATTTCCAGGGGGCGAGTGTGGCGGAGGCCGCCGCGGCGCTCGGAATTCCGCCCGGTACCGTGAAGTCGCGCGCGTACTACGCGCTGCGCGCCCTGCGCCGGGTCCTTCCGGGATACGCGGCCGACCTGCGGTGAAACCGAAGGCCGAGTCAAACCTCCGTAAAGCGCCTTGCTGAGGACCATGGTTGAGCACTCAGCTTGCTTTCATCCGTGTTCCGGACTGGGGGCCGGGTTCGGGCGACGCGCACGTACCGGAGGAAGGCGGGAAGGGATGCTGCACAGAGGTCAAGAGAGCACGGACGGCACCGGCGGGGGCGAACTCACCGTACCCATGGCCTGGTTGTACGCCGAGTACATCGCCGACGAACTGCTGCGGACCGGCGACCTGATGCCGCCCACGTCCTTCGAGTTCCGCGCCGGGCGCGACGCCCTGGCGCTGACCATCTTCCTCGCGGACAGCGGCGGTGAGCTGTCCGGGATCAGGGTCGTCACCCAGCTGGAGACCTGGCTTTCGCTGACGGCGTACGACCAGCCGTGGCAGGACTGGGTACGTGAGCACATGGCACGGCGCTTGTCCGAGGCGGCCGAATCAGGCGCCGACGACCCCGACTTGGAGCTGGCGTCGGCGGCCTGGCGATGGCTGGAGGAGACCGAGCTGCTCGCCCCCGACCTGGACGCGGTGCCAGGCGGCGGCCCGGTACCGGGCGAGGACGACGGCCCCAAGGTGTGGACGCCGGCGTGGCGGCTGGGGCTGCCTCTGGGGCATCTGGCGATCCACCTCTTCTGAGCGACTTTTTTCGGCTCGCACCAATCCGCGGGCCCTCTTGCTCCGAATGTCCTGGCCGCTATTCCGGATGGGCCTTGAGTGATTCGACGGTCTGGTGCGTACCGGTGTGCAACAGCAACACCACCCCCACCCCGCACCATCGCCACGAGGATTCGGTATTCGGTATGAGGTCCCTGGAAGGGCATCGTGACGTCGGCGCCTACGCGCTCGGCGTGCTGGACGAGGCGGAGGCCTTCCGCTTCGAGGACCACCTCATGGAGTGCCCCAGCTGTACGGCGCACGTGAGTGAGTTCCGGCCCGCCACACGGCAGTTGATGCTGTACCGACGGGCCACACCGCGCTTCGTGCATCCCTTCGCCTCCGCCGGGCCCCGGCTGCTCGACCGGCTGCTCGGCGAGGTGGCTTCGCGAAACCGGGCCGGGCGCAGGCGCTTTCTGTACGCGGTGGCGGCCTCGGTGGTGTTCGCGGCGGGCGGTCCCGCGATCGCGATCGTGACCGCGCGGGATTCCCAGTCGACGCAGATCGCCGCGACGGACGCGCGGACCGGTGTGTGGGCTCAGGTCACGACCCAGGACCGGGACTGGGGCAGCGAGGTGAACGTCGAGGTCAAGGACGCCGGGGGCCCTCGCCCCTGTCAGCTCGTCGTCGTCGGCAAGGACGGCTCGGAGCAGACAGTGGCGAGCTGGATGGTGCCCTCGCACAACCCCAAGGCCACCAGCGTGCAGGGCGGTGCCGCTCTGCGGTCCAAGGAGATCAGCGGGTTCCAGGTGCGCACGATGGACGGCAAACGCCTGGTGACCCTCAAGTCCCACTGACCTCCGTCGCGTCCGGCCGACGCGGGCCCGGGCGGTGTCCGGTCATGTGAGCAGCCGGGACATCGCAGGTGCGGGCCGTCCGAGCGGCCGAGACATCGCCGACGTGTGGTCATTCGAGCCGCCGGGACCTCCTCGGCGCGCGGTCATTCGAGCAGCCGGGACCTCCTCGGCGCGTGATCATTCGAGCCGCCGGAACCTCGCCGGCGCATGGTCATTCGAGCAGCCGAGACATCCTCGGCGTGGTCATTTGAGCAGCCGGGACATCCTGCGGTCCGCCAGCGGCTTGCCGCCGGTCTGGCAGGTCGGGCAGTACTGCAGCGAGGAGTCGCTGAAGGAGACCTCGCGGATGGTGTCGCCGCAGACCGGGCACGCCTCGCCCGCTCTCCCGTGCACCCGCAGCCCGCTCTTCTTCTCCGCCTTGAGACGGCCCGCGGCCAGCCCGTGGGAGCGCTCGACGGCCTCGGTGAGCGTGGAGCGCAGCGCCTCGTACAGCCGCCGGGTCTCCTCGGGGGTCAGCGAGGAGGCGAGCTTGAAGGGCGACATCTTGGCGGCGTGCAGGATCTCGTCGCTGTACGCGTTCCCCACACCGGCGATCAGGCTCTGGTCGCGCAGCGCGCCCTTCAGCTGTCGCCGCTCGTCCGCCAGCAGTCCGGCCAGACGTGCCTCGTCGAAGTCGGCGGCGAGCGGATCGGGGCCGAGACGGGCCACCCCGGGGATCTCCGCCGGGTCCCGGACGACGTACACGGCAAGCCGCTTCTGGGTGCCGGCCTCGGTGAGGTCGAAGCCCTCGCCGGTGTCCAGCGCGACGCGCAGTGCCAGCGGGCCCTTGCCGGGGCGGGGCGGGGCGTCGGGCAGCGTGTCCTTCCAGTGCAGCCAGCCCGCGCGGGCCAGGTGGGTCACGAAGTGCAGGCCGTCCGCCTCGATGTCGAGGAACTTGCCGCGCCGGCGCACGGCCGTGACCTCGCGCCCCTCGAAGGCGGTGACGGGCGGGTCGTACGTCTTCAGGACGCTGATGGCGACGGGCAGTACGCGCACGACCTCACGGCCGACGAGATGGTCGGCCAGGAAGTCCTTGAGCGCTTCGACCTCGGGCAGTTCCGGCATACGTCCAGAGTGCCATCCGGCACCGACAACGGCTCTCAGTCCCGTTCCGGGACGATGAACTCGCACCACACGCACTTGCCGCCGCCACGGGCCTCCACGCCCCACACGTCGGTGAGGAGGTCGACGAGGAGGAGGCCGCGGCCCGAGACACCGGACTCACCGGCCTCGCGGCGACGCGGCAGGGCACTGGAGGCGTCCTCGACCTCGGCGCGGAGCCTGCGGTCGGGGCCGGCGAGGACGCGCAGGGTGACGATCGCGGAGCCCTCGGTGTGCATCAGGGCGTTGGTGATCAGTTCGTCGGCCACCAGCTCGATCTCGTCGGCGCGCTCGACGGCGCCCCAGGCCCGGACCGCGGCGCGGATCATGTGGCGGGCCTCGGTGAGCGCCTCGGGATCGCCAGGCGCGACATGCTGCTGGAGCCGTCCGCCCCAGCGCTGGTCGGTGAGACCGCGGCGGCGCAGCAACAGCAGCGCGACATCGTCGTCCCCGCCGCGCTCCTCGGCCACGTCGATGAGCCGGTCGGCGAGATCGATGACGTCGTCCGGACCGGAGCAGATCAGTTCCCGCAGGGTCTGCATGCCGTCGTCGAGGTCGATGCCGGGCTGTTCGACGAGGCCGTCGGTGTACAGCAGGAGAGCGTGCCCGGGGTCGAGTTCGATGCTCGTGACCGGGTATTCGAGGCGCCCGAACTCGGCGGACAGGCCGAGCGGAAGACCGCCGTCGAGGGGCAGCCTGCGGCAGGTGCCGTCGTTGTGCCGCACCATCGGGTCGATATGGCCGGCCCGGACCAGCTGGACCACGCCGGTGGACAGGTCGGCCTCCGCGTACAGGCAGGTCGCGAAGCGGTCGGTGTCGAGCTCGTCCAGGAAGACCGAGGCACGGGCCATCACCGTGGCGGGGGTGTGGCCTTCGGCCGCGTAGGCGCGCAGCACGATGCGCAGCTGGCCCATGACGGCGGCGGCGTGCGTGTCGTGGCCCTGGACATCGCCGATGACGGCGCCGACGCGACCGCCGGGCAGCGGGATCACGTCGTACCAGTCGCCGCCGATGTCCCGGCCGAGGGAGGCGGAGCGGTAGCGGACGGCGATGTCGGCGCCGGGAACGCTGGGGATGGAGCGCGGCAGCATGGCCTGCTGGAGCCCCTGGGCGAGGTCCTTCTCCTGCTCGTAGAACATGGCACGCTGCAGGCTCTGCGCGATGCTGCTGCCGAGGGCGACGAGGATGTTGCGCTCCTCCGGCGAGAACCCGCGCCGGTCGTTGTAGAGCAGGCCTATCGCGCCGATGGGCCGGGCCTGCACGATGAGCGGCAGATACGCGGCCGAGGTGATGTTCAGGTCGGTGATGTGCGGCCACAGGTCGGGGTACGACTCGGCGAACTCCTCGGGTGACTCTATGAAGTGCGGCGCGAGATTGCGTACGACCTCGTTCATCGGATACCGCGCGTCGAGGCGTGTGACCCGGGTGCCGGGTACGTAGCTGTACTCGGGGCCCGCGGCGACCAAGCGGATGCGGTTGGCCTCCACCAGGCCCATCACCAGGCTCGTCGCGCCGAGGTGGGTGAGGCCATGGGTGTCCTCGAGGACGTCGATGACGTCCTGGACGGTGCGGGCGTGTGCGAGGGCGGCGGTGGTGAGCTGGACGACGCTCGTCTGCTGGCGTCGCACCTCGTCCTGGGCGGCCTGCTCGCGACGCGCCTCGCTCTCGCCGAGTTCCTGAGTGGCGTCCCGGACGATGCCGATGATCCGGCGCGGGCGTCCGTTCTCGTCGCGGCGGATGTATCCCTGGCTGTGGGTCCAGCGCAGGGAGCCGTTGCGGCACCGTATGCGGAAGTACGCCCCGTAGTTCTCGCTGCCGTCCTTGAGGGCCTGGGAGACCAGGGTGTCGAGGCGTATCGCCTCGGCCGGGGGCACCCGCACGGCCAGGGTCGCCGGGTGGTTGTCGTACTCGTCGGGGCGCACGTCAAAGACCTCGTGGGCCTGGGCGTCCATGTGCATCAGACCGGTGCCCAGGTCCCAGTCGAAGCTGCCCATGCGGTTGAGCGCCAGGATCGGATCCGGGTGGGCGGGCCAGTCGTCCGGGAGTGACAGGGCACTCGCTCCCCGATCAACCATGGGGCCACCATGCCAGGATTTGCCCGATTATTCGACTCGGGCAGTCAGCTGTCGAAGACGTCGGTCGGGGAGTCGAAGATGCTGTCCGGGACGGTCGGCTCGTCGGGGATCAGACCGCCGCCGTCGGGTAGGTCGGGGCTGTCCGGGACGGTGTCGGGACCGATGTCCTCGCTCGACGGGCTCGACCCGCTCGAGGAGTCCGGTGGCAAGGAGGGCTCCTCGGACGGGGACCGGCCGGGGGTGGTGGTGTCCGTGCCGGGAGGAGTGCTCCGGCCCGAAGGGGTCAGTGAGCCCTCCGGCGGGGCCGGGACGGTGGCCGTCGGGCACCGCGAGGACGCATCCGCCAACCTCTGGGTGGGGCTCTGGTCCGGGGCGCTCTGCGTCGCCCCCGGCGTCACGGTCACGGTCGAGTGCGGTGTGGCGCAGTCCGACGCCGATCCGTCCGGACGCGGGCTCTCCTTGCTCGGCGAGGCGCTGGAGGAGGAGTCGTGCGGACGCGGGGACGAGTCGTGCGGGTGCGGGGAGGATTCGTGCGGGTGCGGGGAGGATTCGTCCTCGTGCGGGCGCGGCATCTGCGTCCAGTCGTCGGGCGGCGGTACGGCGTGGTCATGGTGATGGCCGTCGTGCCCGACCGGCCGCTCGATCCATGTGTTGTCGACGATGTTGATGATCGTGATGTTGGTGATCGCGGTGGGCGCCGGGGTCACCACGATGACCTCCGTGGGCCGGTACCCGGACCAGGACCGGCCCTGGCTGCGCGGGCTCCCCTGGGATGCGGCGGGCGCGTCGACGGGGTTGCCGCAGGCACAGCGGACGCGAGGCACGCCCCGAGTGTCGATGAGGACGGCGGTGCCCGCCTGGAGCACCGACTGGAAGCCGGTCGCCCGCCCGTCGCTGAACCCGTGGTTCGTCACGCGCGTGTCGGCGCGCAGCACGACCGAGGTCAGAGCCCGCAGATAGGCCGGGATGGACGCCTGCGGGATTCCCGAGGCCTGGGCGAAGGCGCGCGCCTTGCTGCGGTCCGCGGCGAGGAAGCGGATCTGCTTCTCGACGTCGCAGCTGCCGACGTTCTGGGTACCGCCGTAGAGGCCGGGCGTCGCACCCGAGAAGGAGCGCACGCTCCGCGTGTCGGGGGCGCCGCCGGCGGAGGTCGATTGCGGCGTTCGGGTGACGGGCGGCGGGGCCGGGGTGGAGGTGACGGTGGAGTCGGTGAAGGGGTCGGGACCCTGGGCCGCGACCGGCTCGAGGAAGACCTCATCGCCGGTCGAACCCCCGGCCGCCTTGTCCTTGTCGCTGTCGCCGCCGCAGCCGGCGACGAGGAGCGCCGCCGAGAGCGCGCAGGCCGTGACGAGGGCTCTGGTGGGTATATGCACCACGTTCTCCCGTTCATCCCGGGCAATTCGTCCCCCATTGTCTGCGTCACCCGCTCAAGGCACGCAAGCGGAGGCGGTCACCCAGCGTCACAATGGGAGAGGAGAGGAGCACTCACGGTGGAGTGGTTCGTCGTACCCGAGTACTGGCTGAGCCGGCTGGTCTTCCAGCGGGCGCTGGCCGTGCTGTACCTCGTCGCGTTCCTGGGCGCGGCGCTGCAGTTTCGAGCGCTGATCGGGGAGCGTGGGATGCTGCCCGTTCCCCGCTTCGTGGAGCGGGTGCCGTTCCGTCAGGCGCCGAGCGTGTTCCATCTGCGCTACTCGGACCGGTTCTTCGCACTCTGGTCCTGGACGGGCTGCGCGGTGTCGGTGGCGCTCATCGCCGGTCTGGACTCGCAACTGCCGCTGTGGGGGGGGATGGTGCTGTGGCTCGTCCCCTGGGCGCTCTATCTGTCGATCGTCAACGTCGGGCAGACGTGGTACTCGTTCGGCTGGGAGTCCCTGCTCCTGGAGGTGGGTTTCCTCGCGGTCTTCCTCGGCAACGACGAGGTGGCCCCGCCGGTCGTCGTCCTGTTCCTGCTGCGCTGGGTGCTGTTCCGCGTCGAGTTCGGTGCCGGGCTGATCAAGATGCGGGGCGACGCGTGCTGGCGAAAGCTGACCTGCCTCGACTATCACCACGAGACACAGCCGATGCCGGGCCCGCTGAGCTGGTTCTTCCACCATCTCCCGAAGCCGTTCCACCGGGTCGAGGTGGCCGCCAACCATGTGACCCAACTCGTCGTCCCGATCCTGCTCTTCGCCCCCCAGCCGATCGCGACGGCCGCAGCCTCGCTGATGATCCTCACCCAGCTGTGGCTGGTCCTGTCCGGCAACTTCGCCTGGCTGAACTGGATCACGATCGTGCTGGCCCTGTCGGCCCTGGAGATCCCCACGACGGCCCCGCACGTGGCCCCGGCACCGCTGTGGTACGAGGTGCTGGTCCTCGCGGTGGCCACCGGTCTGGTGGCTCTCAGCTACCGGCCGGCTCGTAATCTGATCTCCCGGCGCCAGATCATGAACCGCTCCTTCGACCCGCTCCATCTGGTCAACACCTACGGCGCGTTCGGCAGCGTCAGCCGGGTGCGCCACGAGGTGGTCGTCGAGGGCACAGCGGACGACATGCCGCGCGAGGACTCGGAGTGGCGGGAGTACGTGTTCAAGGGCAAGCCGGGCGACCCATGCCGCTGGCCGCGTCAGTTCGCGCCGTATCATCTGCGGCTCGACTGGCTGATGTGGTTCGCGGCCCTCTCCCCCGCGTACGCCGGTGCGTGGTTCTCGGGGTTCGTGGAGCGGCTCCTGGAGAACGACCGTGACACTCTGCGGCTGCTGCGCCACTCGCCGTTCCCCGCCGACGCCCCGCCCCGCTACATCCGCGCCCGCCTCTACCGCTACCGTTTCACGACCTGGCGCGAGCTGCGCGAGACGCGCGCGTGCTGGCACCGGACGTACGTGCGCGACTTCCTGCCGCCGACCCGGTTGGACTGGGCGGCTCAGAGGCGGTAGACGCGGGCGCCGGTGCCCTCGAAAACCGACGCGCGATCCTCCGCGCCGAGACCGCTCGTCAACTTCTCTGCCACACCGCACACTTGGGCATACGAGGCGGCCAACGTGCACACGGGCCAGTCCGAGCCGAACATCAGGCGGCTCGGGCCGAAGGCCTCCAGGACGGTGTCCGCGTACGGGCGCAGGTCGTCGACCGTCCATGTCGCGGGGTCCGCCTCCGTGACCATCCCGGAGAGCTTGCAGACCGTGTTGGTAAGCGCGGCCAGAGCGCGGACAGCGGTCGCCCAGGGCTCCATTGCACCGGTGGCGATCGGCGGCTTGCCCAAATGGTCCAGCACGAAGGTCAGTTCGGGGTGGTCCACCGCCGCCATCAGGCACGCGGGCAGCTGGTGAGGCAGCACGATCAGGTCGTAGACCAGTCCCGCCGCGGCGACGGCGGCGAGGCCGCGCCGTACGTCCGGACGCAGCAGCCACTCCGGGTCGGACTCGCCCTGCACCTGATGCCGGATCCCCTTGAGATACCGGCCGCCGGGCAGCTCCCGCAGCCGCGCCAGCTCGTCGGCCACGTCCGGCCGGGTCAGGTCGGTCCACCCGACCACTCCCGCGATCAGCTCGCTCTCTTCCGCGAGGGCGAGGAACTCCGGGGTCTCCTCGGCCACGGTGACCGTCTGGACGAGGACCGTACGGTCGACTCCAGCGGTCCGAGCCTCCGGTTCCAGGTCGGTCATCGCGAAGTCGTGCCGCAGCGGCAGGAGTTCAGGGCCCGTGATCCAGTCCTGGTCCCGCACGGAGAGGTCCCACACATGGTGGTGCGCGTCGAGGGTCACGGCAACTCCCACACCACGGGCAGTCCCGCGCCCGCGCCCTCGTCGGAGTAGTCGTGGACCACGTCGAGGAGTTCGGCCATGCGGGCCTGCCAGGCGATGTTGACCGGCAGCTTCTCCAGCTCCGCGAGCATGCGCCCGTAGTCCGCGCACTCCAGGACGTGGAACAGGTCGGTGCCGCTGCGCCAGATCGTCCACGAGGTGGCTCCGGCGGCGCGGATCGCGGCGGTCAGCTCGGCGGGGACCTCGCGGTGGGCGGCCTCGTACTGAGCGACGCGGTCCGTGCGGACCTTGGTGTGCAGGGCGACTCTCATGACGGCTCCGGTGCGGGTACGGGGGCGGCGGCGGCCAGCAGGCCTTCCGTCCGCAGTTCCTGCCAGAAGGCCCAGGGCACCGGTGTCGCGAACTGCTCGGCACAGTCGCGGACTTCGAGCGCCGAGCGCGCGCCGACCAGGACGCTCGCGACGGCCGGATGGGCGGCCGGGAAGGCCAGGGCGGCGGCGCGCAGTGTGGTGCCGTGCCGCTCGGCGAGCGCCTTCAGGCGCAGGGCGCGGTCCAGCAACTCCGGTGGCGCGGCGGTGTAGTTGTACGTCGCTCCGGGCCTCGGGTCCGCCAGCAGACCGGAGTTGAAGGCGCCGCCGACGACGACGGAGGTGCCGCGCCCCTCGGCGGCGGGCAGCAGGTCGGTGAGCGCCCGATGGTCGAGCAGCGTGTAGCGGCCCGCGCACAGCACCACGTCGACGTCCGTGTCGCGCACGAAACGGGTGAGCATCTCGGCCTGGTTCATGCCCGCGCCGATCGCGCCGACCACGCCCTGCGAGCGCAGCTTCTCCAGGGCCGGGTAACCCTCATGGAAGGCCTGCTCGGCGTGGTCGTCGGGGTCGTGCAGGTAGACGACGTCCACGTGGTCGACGCCGAGCCGTTCGAGGCTGGCGTCGAGGCCGCGGCGTACACCGTCGGCGCTGAAGTCCCAGACCCGCCGGTGCGTGGCGGGCACGGCGAAGCCGCCTTCCGCCAGGTCGTCGCCTCCCGCGTCGGTGGGCTCCAGGAGGCGGCCCACCTTGGTGGAGAGGGTGTACTCGGCGCGCGGCCGGTCGCGCAGGGCCGCGCCGAGGCGGCGCTCCGAGAGGCCGATGCCGTAGTGCGGGGCGGTGTCGAAGTAGCGGATGCCGCTCGCCCAGGCGGCGTCGACCGCCTCGTACGCCTGCTCGTCGTCGACCGCGGTGAACAGGTTGCCGATGCCCGCGGCGCCGAAGGACAGCTCGCTGACCTCGACGTCACTTGTGCCGAGCGTGCTCACTGGCCCTCCGGGCGCAGTCGCAGGCCTTGCATGCCGCCGTCGACGGCGAGCGCGGTGCCGGTGGTGGCGCCGGACAGCGGGCTCGCCAAGTAGGCGATCGCGCCCGCCACTTCGGACGCCGAGACGAGACGGCCGGAGGGCTGGCGGGCTTCCAGCGCGGCGCGCTCGGCGGTCGGATCGGCGGCGGAGTCGAGGAGGCGGGCGATCCACGGGGTGTCGGCCGTGCCGGGATTGACGCAGTTGACGCGGATGCCCTCGCGGAGGTGGTCGGCGGCCATGGCGAGGGTGAGGGACTGGACGGCGCCCTTGGAGGCGGAGTACAGGGCACGCTGGGGCAGGCCCGCGGTGGCCGCGATGGAGCAGGTGTTGACGATCGCCGCGTGCCCGGATGCCCGCAGATGCGGCAGGGCGGCGCGGGTGGTGCGGACCATGCCGACGACGTTGACGTCCAGGACCCGGTGCCACTGCTCGTCGTCGTTGGTCTCGACGGTGCCCTGGGCTCCGATGCCCGCGTTGTTGACGAGTACGTCGAGGCCGCCGAGGTCGGCGACCGCGGCGGCCACGGCCTCGCGCACGGAGGCGTCGTCGGTGACGTCGGCGCGGTAGCCGAGCAGCGGCTTCTCGACCGACGACGGGTCCAGGTCGAGGACGGCGACCTGGGCGCCGCGGGCGGCGAGGAGTTCGGCGGTGGCCCGGCCGATTCCGGAGGCGCCGCCGGTCACCAGGGCCTTCAGCCCGTCGAAGTCGTGAGAGACCGTCATGCGGCTGCTCCCTTGCGGTCGTTGACTGACTGCCGGGCGAGGTCGGCGGCCCAGAAGGTGCCGCCGGGGTAGGTGAACTCCGCGATGGACTCCGGCCGCATGGTGGCCGAGAAACCCGGCGCGGTGGGTGCCGAGTAGTGGCCCTCGCGGATCACCACCGGGTCGAGGAAGTGGCCGTGCAGATGGTCGACATACTCGATGACCCGGTCGTCGGTGGTGCCGGCGAGCGCCACGAAGTCGAACATCGACAGGTGCTGGACGAGTTCGCACAGGCCGACGCCGCCCGCGTGCGGGCAGACGGGCACGCCGAACTTCGCGGCCAGCAGCAGGATGGCGAGGTTCTCGTTGACGCCGCCGACGCGGGCCGCGTCGATCTGCAGGACGTCGAGGGCGCCGGCCTGGAGCAGCTGCTTGAAGACGATGCGGTTTTGCACGTGCTCGCCGGTAGCGACCTTGACGGGGGCGACGGCCCGGCGGACGGCGGCGTGGCCGAGGACGTCGTCGGGGCTGGTCGGCTCCTCGATCCAGTAGGGCTGGAACTCGGCGAGCGCCTTGGTCCAGGTGATCGCCTCGTCGACGTTCCAGCGCTGGTTGGCGTCGATCGCGATGCGGATGTCCGGGCCGACGACGGAGCGGGCCACCCGGCAGCGTCGTACGTCGTCCGCGAGATCCGCGCCGACCTTCAGCTTGATCTGCCGGAATCCGTCGGCGACGGCCTCGGCGGCGAGGCGGGTGAGCTTCTCGTCGTCGTAGCCGAGCCAGCCGGGCGAGGTGGTGTAGGCGGGGAAGCCGCGCGAGGCGAGCCGTGCGGCACGGTCCTCGGCCCCCGCCCTTCCGCGGCGCAGCAGCCCCAGCGCCTCCTCGGGCGTGAGCGCGTCCGTGATGTAGCGGAAGTCGACCTGACTGACCAGCCACTGCGGCTCGGCGTCCGCGAGCAGCCGCCACAACGGCTTGCGGGCGCGCTTGGCGGCCAGATCCCATACGGCGTTGACGACGGCGCCGATCGCCATGTGCATCACGCCCTTCTCGGGTCCGAGCCAGCGCAGCTGACTGTCGCCGATCAGGTCCCGGCTCAGCGAGCCCGGGTCGGCGCACAGTTCGTCCACGGACCGTCCGATCACATGCCCCCGCAGCGCGTCGATCGCGGCGACCTGGACATCATTGCCCCGCCCGATGGTGAAGGTGAAGCCGTGCCCCTCGGCTCCGTCCGCCGCGTCGCCGCGCAGCACGACGTACGCGGCCGAGTAGTCGGGGTCCGGGTTCATCGCGTCGGAGCCGTCGAGCTCGCGCGAGGTGGGGAAACGGATGTCGTAGGTGTCGACCGCGGTGATACGAGCGGCAGTTGGGGACACGGGAGGCCTTTCGGTCCGGGACACAGAGGCGTACGAGGTCGAGCGGGGTCAGTCCTGGGCGCGGCCCGTCGTCACCCGGGCGATCATCAGCGCGACCAGGATGATTCCGCCGTAGATGGCCTGGATCCAGAAGGAAGGCACCTGGGCGAGGGTGAGCAGGTTCTGCACCACTCCCAGCAGGAGTACGCCGGTCAGGGCGCCGAACATGGTGCCCTTGCCGCCGTCGAGGCTGATGCCGCCGATGACCGCCGCCGCGAACACGGTGAAGATCATGTTGTTGCCCTGGTTGGCGCTGATCGCCCCGACATAGCCGGTCTGCATGATCCCGCCGACCGAGGCGAGCACGCCCGCCACGACGAACACGCCGAGCATCACGCGCTCGACGCGGATGCCGGCCGCGCGGGCCGCGTCCGCGTTGCCGCCGATCGCGTACAGGGCGCGGCCGACGCGGTGGTACTTGAGGATCAGACCCGCGACGCCGAAGGCGACGGCGGCCAGCCACACCGACATCGGGACGCGCAGAAAGGTGGTGGTGGCCAGCGAGAAGAACGCGTCGGGCATCCCGAAGAGCGTCTTGCCCTTGGTCGCGCCGACCAGCAGTCCGCGCAGGATGATCAGCATCGCGAGGGTGACGATGAAGGCGTTGAGTTTGAACTTCACGACGAGGATGCCGTTGAAGGCGCCGATGACCGCGCCCAGGACGAGGATCGCGAGAAGGGCGAGCGCGGCCGGGAACTCCGTCCCCCACCCGGACTGGGCCGCGGGCAGTACCAGCAGGGCGCCGACGGCGGGCGCGATGCCGACGACCGACTCCAGCGACAGGTCGAACTTGCCGGTGATGAGCACGAGCGACTCGGCGAGCACGACCATGGCGAGGGCCGCCGAGGCGCCGAGGATCGAGATCAGGTTGCGCTCCGTGAGGAACGAGTCGTTGACGAACGCGCCGAGCACCATGAGCAGCAACAAGGCTGGTACGAGGGCGAGTTCACGTGCTCGGCGGAGCAGCACCGCCTTGGCCGCCCGCGGGTCGGCGGCCCGCAGGGGGGTGAGCGGCGGGGCCTTGGTGTCAGCCATGGTCCACTCCTTCGATGGAGGCGATCAGCTCGTGGTCGTGCCAGCCCGCCGGGTGCTCGGCGACGACGCGGCCGTGGAAGAGGACGAGGACGCGGTCGCAGCGGCGCAGGTCGTCGAGTTCGTCGGAGACGACGAGGACGGCGGTGCCGTCCTCGCGGGCGCTGTCCATGCGGGACAGCAGGGACTCCTTGGACTTCACGTCGACGCCCGCGGTGGGGTTGATGAGGACGAGCAGGCGCGGGTCCGAGGCCAGGGCGCGGGCCATGACGACCTTCTGCGCATTGCCTCCGGAGAGGTCGGAGACCGGCTGCTGCGGACCCTCGGTGTGGATGTCGAGGCGTTCGATCAGCTCGGCGGCGAAGCCGCGTTTGCGGTCGGTGCCGATGAAGCCGTAGCGGCCGAGCCGGTTCAGTACGGTCATCGTGGCGTTGTCGCCGATGCTCATCGCGGAGACCAGCCCCTGGTCGTGCCGGTCGCGCGGGACACAGCCGACACCGGCCTTCAGGGCCGCCTGTACGTCGCCGAACGGGAGCCGCTCGTCGCCCAGTCGGGCCGTTCCGCCCGTCGGGGTGTGCAGTCCCGCGAACGACTCGGCCAGCTCGATCTTGCCGCTGCCGCTGGATCCGGCGAGTCCGACGACCTCGCCGCGGCGGACCGTGAGGTCGATGCCCTCGTACACCTGCGAGGTGAGCCCCTTGACGTCGAGCATCACCGGCGCCCCGGCGGCCGCCGATGTGTGCGTGGCCGCGTATTCGCCGATCGACTCCCCCGCCATGGCCTCCACCAGCGCCGGGCGCGGGAGTTCGGCGACCGGCGCGGTGGTGATCCAGCGGGCGTCGCGCAGCACGGTGACCGTCTGGCACACCTCGTACACCTCCTGGAGGTGGTGCGAGATGAACAGGAAGGTGACGCCGGACTCCTGGAGCGCGCGCATCCGGGTGAAGAGCCGCTCGATCTCCCGGTTGTCGAGCTGCGCGGTCGGTTCGTCGAGGACGATGAAGCGGGCGCCGAAGCTCAACGCCCTCGCGATCTCCACCATTTGGCGGTCCTCGACCTTGAGGTCCGCGGTCCGCGCGTCCGGGTCGACCCGCACGTCCCAGGTCTGAAGAACCTCGGCCGCCTCGGACTTCAGCCTGCGCCAGCTGATGAAGCCGCCGCGACCGACGGGCTGACGGTTGATGAAGAGGTTCTCGGCGACCGTCAACTCGGGAACAACCGTGGGCCTTTGGTAGACGCAGGCCACCTTGCGGCGCCAGGCGTCGCGGTCGGCGAGCGGAGGAGCGGGCTCACCGTCGAAGTGGACGGTGCCCTCGTCCGGCGCCTGGAGGCCGGTGATGAGGGTGACGAGGGTGGACTTGCCGGCGCCGTTGCGGCCGACGAGGGCGTGCGACTCGCCCGGCAGCACGGTGAGCTGACCGTCTTGGAGGGCGACGGTGGGACCGTACCGTTTGACGATCCCCCGCGCCTCGACCAGTGGAGTGATCATTTGACCGTGTTGCCCCAGAGCTTGGAGTCGTCCACGTTGTCCTTGGTCACCAGCGGCGCGGGCAGCTGGTCCTCCAGGATGCCGCTGGGCAGCTTGACGATCTCGGAGTCGTGGTCGGTGGGGCCCGGCTTGAACGTCTTCCCCTCCATCGCCGCCTTGATGTAGTACATGCCGTACTTGGCATACGCGTCGGCGGGCTGCGAGACGGTGGCGTCGATCTGGCCCTTGCGGATGGCGTCGAACTCCTGCGGGATGCCGTCGTTCGAGACGATCGTGATGTGGCCCGCCTGGCCGGTCTTCTTGAGCATGCCCTTGGACTTGAGGGTCTGCAGCGTGGGCGCGAGATAGACGCCGCCCGCCTGCATGTAGATGCCCTTGATGTCGGGGTTGGCGTTGAGCAGGGTGTCCAGCTTGGATGCCGCGGTGTCGGACTCCCACTTGGCGGGAATCTCCAGGACCTTCAGCTTCGGGTAGTTCTTCTTCACGCAGGTACGGAACGCCTCGGAACGCTCGCGGCCGTTGACGGACGCCAGATCGCCCATGATCTGGACGACCTTGCCGGAGCTGATCTGCTTGCCGAGGTACTGGCAGGCCTTCTCGCCGTACGCGACGTTGTTGGCGCGTACGACCATGGCGACCTTGCCCTTCTCGGGCGCCACGTCGACGGCGACCACCGGCACGCCCTTGCGCTCGGCCTGGTCGAGGCCCGCGGCGATCGCCGCGCTGTCCAGGGGGGCCACGACGAGGCCCTTCACCCCCTGGTTGAGCTGGTTGTTGATGTCGGTGATCTGCTGGGAGGGGTCGCTGTTGGAGTTGACGGTCTTGAGGGCGTCCACGCCCTCGGACGTGGCCATCTTCGGGACGTAGTCGTTGTACGACTGCCAGAACGGCGAGGTCAGCAGGGGCAGGATCACCCCGACCTTGCCGGTGCCTCCGCCGCCGCCCGAGGCGCCGGTGTCCTTGGTGCTGCCGCATGCCGCGAGGGCGAGAGTCGCGCAGGCGGCCGCAGCCGCCGCACGCACCGCCCGCGACGAGATTCGCCTGTTGCGCACTGTTCTGCCGGCCATCTGACGGCTCCTCATCGAGCGTGATCGAGCAGGATGCGTGGCCGGAGGTCCCGCTACCGACCGGGACGAATATTTATCAGACCACTTCGGGGTCACAACACCCTTCGACGCCAAGTTTTCCTGGTTTCTAGCCGTAGTGGTCCGACCACATGGCTGGTTAGACTGCGGCGCACCCGGCAACAGGAGGATGTGGCGTGGACGAGACCCTGCCCAAGGGGACGGAGCCCGGCGGGACGGAGACGGCCCCGCACAAGGGCACCGTGACGCAGCGCGCCATCGAGCGGATCAAGGCGATGATCGGCGAGGGGCGCCTCGAACCGGGCCAGCGGCTGCCGACCGAACGCGATCTCGCGGCCCAGCTGGGCATGTCCCGCAGTTCCATGCGGGAGGCGATCCGCGCGCTCACGGTCCTCGGCGTCCTGGAGGCGCGGCACGGCTCGGGCATCTACGTCACTCAGCTGGAGGCCGGGGACCTGCTGGAGACGTTCGGCGTGGTGGCCGATCTGTCCCGGGGCCCACGCGTGGTGGAGCTGCTCGAAGTACGCCGGATCCTGGAGTCGACGGCGACCGCGCTCGCCGCGGCCCGCATCACGCCCGGGCAGCTCGCCGAGGTGGAGCAGCACCTGACGGCGATGAACGCGACGGACGATCCGGAGGAGATCCTCGCCCACGACCTCGCCTTCCACCGCGCCATCGCGGCGGCCGCGGGCAACGAGACCATGGCCGCCATCCTGGAGGGCCTCTCCTCGCGGACCTTCCGCGCCCGGGTCTGGCGCGGCTACCAGGAGGAGGGCGCCTTCGCCCGCACCCGGCGGGAGCACGCGGCGATCCACCGGGCACTGGTGGCGCACGACCCGGAGGCGGCGCGCGCGGCGGCGGCCGCGCACGTGGGCGAGGTGGAGGAGTGGCTGCGGACCCAGCTCACGTCGTAGCCGACTCAACTCTCGTCGTAGCCGCTCAGCTCACGCCGCCGCCGACCCAGCTCACGCCGTAGCCGCTCAGTTCACGCCGTAGCCGACTCAACTCTCGTCGTAGCCGCTCAGTTCACGCCGTAGCCGACCCAGCTCTCGTCGTAGCCGGACCAGCTCACGCCGCCGCCGACCCAGCTCACGCCGTAGCCGCTCAGCTCACGCCGCACTCGGCCCGCAGCCCCCGCCGCGTCTCAGGCGCGCCGCAGCCTCAGCGTCACCAGCTCGAAGGGGCGCAGCGGCAGCGTGATCCGGTCGCCGTCCCGGTCAGGTGCCGTCGCCTTCGCGAGCGGTCGCTCCAGCAGGTCGGTGACCGTGACGGCCGCGACCTCGAAGCCCACCGTGAGCGTGGCCCGCCTGCGACCGCCGCGCGACTCGTGGAAGCGGACGATCACGTCACCGCTGCCGTCGTCGGCCAGTTTGACCGCCGTCACCACGACGGCGTCCTGCTCGACGCTCACCAGTGGTGCGACCTCCCCGGCACCCGTCATGCGCCGCTCCGGCAGGTTGATCCGCCATCCCTCGCGCACCGCGTCGCCGATTCCCGCGCCCGGCACCAGCGCGTGCCGGAAGCGGTGTACGCCCTGGTCGGTCTCGGGATCGGGGAAGCGCGGCGCGCGCAGCAGCGAGACGCGCACGGTGGTGGTCGTACCGGAGTCGGTGTCGCGCACGGTCCGGGTCACGTCATGGCCGTACGTCGAGTCGTTCACCAGGGCGACGCCCCAGCCGGGCTCCTCGATGTGCACGAACCGGTGGTTGCACGCCTCGAACTTGGCCGCCTCCCAGGAGGTGTTGGTGTGGGTCGGCCGGTAGAAGTGCCCGAACTGGGTCTCGGACGCGTACCGCTCGGCATGCACATCGAGGGGGAAGGCGAGCTTCAGGAACTTCTCGGTCTCGTGCCAGTCGACCTCGGTGTCGATCGCGAGCCGCCGCTCGGCCGGCGCGAGCGAGAGCACCTGGGTGACCCGCGACGCGCCGAAGGACCGTACGACCCGGACCGACACGCCGTCCTCACCAGGCACGATCTCCTCGACGTCGACCAGGTCGGTGACGGTGTTGCGGTAGAACTCGTCGACGTCCCAGGCGTCCCACATGTTCGGGAAGTCGGAGTGGATCTGGAGCAGGTTGGCGGCCTTACCCGGCGCGATCGTCTCGCGGTCCGCGCCGAGGTCGTACGCGGAGACGACAAGCCCGCACCGGTCGATCTCGACGCGCAATACGCCGTTGTCGAGGACGTAGCCACCCATGGCACGCGGTGCGAGAGCGGTCCGGCCCTCTCCGGAAGGAACCCGGGCCGCCCCGGCGGGAACCCCGTTCCTGCTGTGCGGCGCGGAGTTGAACACCAGATCCGTCGATCCCTCGCCCGCCAGCGCGCGCTGGGCGGCGTCGATGATGCCGCCCAGTTCCGCGGCGACCCGCTCGTATGTCCTGCGGGCCTCCCGGTGCACCCAGGCGATGGACGATCCGGGCAGGATGTCGTGGAACTGGTGGAGCAGCACCGTCTTCCAGAGGTGGTCCAACTCCTCGTACGGATAAGGGAATCCGGTTCGTACGGCCGCGGTCGCCGCCCACAGTTCGGCCTCGCGCAGCAGGTGTTCGCTGCGGCGGTTGCCCTGTTTGGTCTTCGCCTGGCTGGTAAGCGTGGCGCGGTGCAGCTCCAGGTACAACTCGCCGACCCACACCGGAGCGTTGGGGTATTCGGCCTCGGCCTTTCGGAAGAACTCCGCCGGGGTCTCCCACGTCACGGTCGCGGAGCCTTCGAGGTCGCGGAGCCGGGACGCCTTGGCGACCATCTCGCGCGTGGTGCCGCCGCCCCCGTCGCCCCAGCCGGTGGGGGCGAGTGAGTGCCGGGCGACGCCCTTGTCCTTGAAGTTGCTCGCCGCGTGGGCGATTTCGCTGCCCTTCATGGAGCAGTTGTAGGTGTCGACGGGCGGGAAGTGCGTGAAGATCCTGGTGCCGTCGATGCCCTCCCACTGGAAGGTGTGGTGCGGGAACTTGTTCGTCTGGGACCAGGAGATCTTCTGCGTCAGCAGCCACTTGGAGCCCGCCGCCTTGATGATCTGCGGCAGTCCGGCGGCGAAGCCGAAGGTGTCGGGCAGCCAGGCCTCGTCGTTCTCGATGCCGAACTCGTCGAGGAAGAACCTTTTGCCGTGCACGAACTGACGGGCCATCGCCTCCGAGCCCGGCATGTTCGTATCCGACTCGACCCACATGCCACCGGCGGGGACGAACCGCCCGTCGGCCACCGCCCTCTTGACCCGAGCCCACACCTCGGGCCGGTGCTCCTTCACCCAGGCCCACTGCTGCGCCTGGGACATGGCGAAGACGAAGTCGGGCTCGTCCTCGAGCAGCGCGGTCATGTTGGAGGTGGTCCGGGCCACCTTGCGGACGGTCTCGCGCAGCGGCCACAGCCACGCCGAGTCGATGTGCGCGTGCCCGACGGCGCTGATGCGGTGGGCGGAGGGCGCGGCGGGCACGGACAGGACCTCCGACAACCGCGCGCGTGCCTCGGCCGCCGTGCCGCCCACGTCCTGGAGGTCCACCGCGTCCAGCGCCCGCTCCACGGCTCGCAGGATGTCCCAGCGCCGCGCGGACTCCACCGGCAGCTCGGCCATCAGCTCGCCGAGGACTTCCAGGTCGATGACGAGCTGCCACACGGTCTCGTCGAAGACCGCGAGGTCCATCCGCGTGAGGGTGTACTGCGGCTCGCTGCCCGCCGTCTCCCTGTCACCCAACTGCGTGGGCAGGAAGGGGTGATAGTCGAGGATGACCGGGTTGGACGCGGCCTCAATGTGCAGCCGGACCTCCTCGCCGCCCTCCACCGGGGCGCCGATGCGCACCCACTGGTTGCGCGGGTTGAGGCCCTTCACCGGAGTGCCGTCGGGCTGGTACACCAGTCCCTCGCACTGGAAGCCCGGCATGTTCTCGTCGAAGCCGAGATCCAGCAGGGCCTCGACGGTCTTGCCGGCCCACGCCCGCGGAACGGTTCCGGTGACCCGGAACCAGCTGGTGCCCCACGGAGCACCCCAGCGGGCGCCCACCTCGATCGGCTCCGGTGCCGCCGCGAGCCCTTCGGCGACCGGTACCGGCTCGCCGGGTGCGTTCCACACCGCCACGTCCAGCGGGACGGACTCGGGGTACACGGCGGGGCGGATGCGCTCGTCGAGGACGCGCCTCAGGCGGGCTTCGACCAGCGTGCGGTCGTCATGCATGAGAGAGCTCCGTGGGGTGAGGGTGCGGACTACCAGGTGTGGGTGGTCGTGGCGGGGGTCGAGACGGTGAAGAGCTCCCCCACCGCGCGCAGTTCGAACCGCGCGGCCGGCTCGCCCTGCTCGGGGACGAGTGAGCCGACGTAGAAGGCGCGCTGGCAGGTACCGCCGAGGAAGCGGCGTGTGCCGTCGGGAAGGGTCCGGTACAGCTCGTAGTGGCGTACGGGGCCGGGGGCGGCCTGCCAGGCGAAGCGCAGGCTGCCTCCGGCGGCGTCGGTGACGCGCAGGCCGGTGGGCGCCGCCGGGGTCACCACCGCGTCCCGGACGGCGAGAGAGCCGAGGCGCCAGCGCACGGGACCGCTGCGGCCGGTCAGCCGGACGCCCAGCGCGTGCATGGTCCCCGTCAGCCCGGTCAGCCGCACCGTCGAGGTCCCCCAGCTGTCGCCCGCGCTCACCGGGAAGTACGTGTACGGGGGTGCCGCCCCCGCCGCGCCCGGTTCGGCGGTGGCGACGGCGAGCTCGACGCGCACACTGCCGGAGTCGGCGCGGTGGGTCAGCTCGACGACCGTGTCGGAGCCGAGGGGAAGCCGGGTCGCGTACAGGTCCAGCGTGGCCGGCGCGCCGAGGGCACCGTCGACCAGCAGGCTGCTGCCGCCGCGCCAGGCGTCCGCGAAGTCGAAGGTGACGGCGGGACGTTGGCCGGTGGTCCGCACGACCCAGCGGCGGGACGGCAGCCGGTCCTGGAGACCGAGGTGGTTCCAGGGGGTGTCCGAGGTGGCCTTGCCGTTCTCGTACCACTTCAGGCCGTGCCCCGTGTTGAAGACGGTAGCGAAGGGGACGGAGGTGACGGTGGAGCGGTCGGCGACGGAGACGGCGGGGGCCCGCCAGCCGGCCGTCGTGTCCGGCTTGGAGGGATCGAGGGAGGCGCCGGTCCAGAAGGTGTCGTCGGCCGCGTGGAAGTCGCCGGGCGTGTGGCTCGCGGGGAGGTGGTTGCGGGTCCACTCGGGCCGGTAGAAGCCGATGGAGGTGACATGCGCCTTGTTGGTCGGCACGATCGCGTCCCAGTTCACGGACGTGTTCGTGCCGTTGGACTCGACGTCGACGCCCGCCCACAACTCGTAGCGACTGCGCCCCAGTTGCTGGGCGGTCGTCCCGGAGGAGGTCAGAGAGCCCTGCGACCAGCGGAAGTCGATGAACAGGCAGTCGGCGGCCTGGAAGAACGCCTTGTTCTGGTTGTTCAGCGCCCCCTGCCAGCTCACCGAGCCGTTCACGGTCATCGCGTCGTACCAGGTGACGCGCTGCCCCTTCGCCGCCCCGAGCGCCTTCAGTTCCCGGACGAAACCGAGCATGTCGGTGGCGAGCGCGGTGTTCCCGCCGTCGGTCTCGGCGTTGATGAACCAGCCGTCGAAGCCGTACGCGGCGGCCACGGCGACAAGTTGGGCGGCGAGTGGGTAGTGCCCGGCGGTGTCCTTCTGCACCAGGTCGCGGGTCCACTGGAGCCGGCCGCCGTAGGCGACGGGCGGCAGGAACACATTGCCGAGTACGGGGACGCCGTGGCGGTGGGCGGCGTCCACGATCGGCGCGTTGGGCGCGAGGATCAGCCCCTCGCCCGACGAGCCGCCCCAGAAGACGAGTTCGTCGACGTACGCCCAGTGGGTGAGGGCGTAGTAGTCGGCGGTGGCGGCGCCCTGCGAGGGATTGCTCGAGGTGGGTCCGAAGGAGACAAGGGACTGGATGCGGGCCTGACCGGAGCGGGCCGTCGAGTTCGCGGGGGTCGGCGTGAAGCGCGCGGCGAGCGGCACGGAGGCCGCGTTGAAGGCGAGATCCGTGTCGCTCTCGGCCCGCCAGGACTTCAGGCTGCGCCAGCTGATGCCGGCGCCCGGGGTGCCCGCGGGCAGGGAGTCCGGGTACCAGTAGGAGGCGTACGGCTGGAGTGCCGTCGTCTTCGGGGCGGCTGTCGCGGGCAGCGCGGGCAGCAGGGCGGTCGCGGCGCCGGCGAGCAGCACGGTGCGTCTGGTGGGGTTCACGAGCGGGTGCCTCCTTGTGGGGTGGGGAGAACCTGGCCGGGAGAGACGACTTCGGTGATGCCGCGCGCGGTGAGGTGGTCCGTGTCGTCCGCGCGCACGTCGAGGACGGTGGTCGGGCGGGCGCCGTCGGCGACCAGCCGGAAGAAGGCGTCGAAGACCGGTCCGCCCGGGCCGCAGAGCGAGCGGGCCGACGGGTCGGCGGGAACGACGAGGGCCGTGGTACGGACGGCGGGCGCGTAGGTGTGCTCGCGGGCCGCGCGTGCCAGCACGTGCGCGATGTCCTTGGGCTTGCGGTCGTTGGTCAACAGCCCGAGCCCGTATTCGAGTTCCGGGAAGTCGGCGAGGTCGCGGGACACGTCGTGCGAGCACCACCAGGTGATGCCCCACAGATCCGGGCAGTCGAGGGCGTTCGCGACGGTCGCCTCCGCGAAGGCGGCCGCGTACTCGGCCGGGACGAGGGGCTGGGGAGCGCCGACCTCTTGGAGCCAGACGGGCCGGTGGGGCCCGTCGGCCCAGGCCTTGCTCAGCTCGATGAGGTACGCGGCGTGGTGTTCGGCCGGGACGGAGAGACGACCGTGCCGTTGGGCGGTGCCGTTGAAGACCCAGGAGTGGACGGCCGTGACGGCACCGTGCCGGGCGGCCTGGGCCGGGGTGAACGGCATGTCGGCCTGGTACCAGGTCGCGTCGTACTCGGCGTGCAGGTGCAGCTTGCCGGGCGCGCCTTCCTCGCAGGCCGCGAGCATCCGCTCCAGCCACGCGTCGATCTCGGCGCTGCCCGCCCGGTCGGGGTCCGGATGCGGTCCCGCCGAGAACTGGTTGACCTCGTTGCCGACGGTCATGCCGATGAAGGTGGGCCGGTCCGCGAGAGCCGCTGCGAGCGTGCGCAGATAGGCCGCTTGGCCGTCGACGACGTCCGGGTCGGTGAAGATGTTCCGCCGGTGCCAGGTCCGCGTCCACGCGGGCAGGAAGTCGAAGCTCGACAAGTGCCCTTGCAGGCCGTCCACGTTGACGTCGAGCCCGCGTTCCGCGGCGGCATCGGCGAGCGCGACGAGCTGCTCTACGGCGCGCGGGCGGATCAGCGTGCGGTTGGGCTGGAAGTAGGGCCACAGCGGGAAGACCCGGATGTGGTCCAGGCCGAGTGCGGCGATCGAGTCGAGATCGGCGCGTACGGAGTCCAGGTCGAAGTCGAGCCAGTGGTGGAACCACCCTTCGCTGGGCGTGTAGTTGACGCCGAAGCGCACAGCAGGAGGCATGCGGATTCCTTGGAACGGGGGTACGGAGGTTCAGCCCTTGACGGCGCCCTCGCCGACGCCGCGGAAGAAGTAGCGCTGAAGGCAGGCGAAGAGGGCGATCAGGGGCGCCACGGCGATGATCGTTCCCGCGGCGACGAGCCGTTCGTCATTGGCGAAGGTGCCGTGCAGATAGTTGAGCCCGATGGTCAGGGTGAACTTCGACGGATCGCTGAGCACGATCAGCGGCCACAGGAAGTCGTCCCAGGCGCCCATGAAGGCGAAGATCGCGACCACGGCGAGCGTGCCCCGCACCGACGGCAGCGCGATCCGCAGAAAACGCTGCCAGGCGTTCGCCCCGTCCACGAAGGCCGCCTCCTCGATCTCGTACGGGAGGTTGAGGAAGGCGTTGCGCATCAGCAGCACGTTCATCGCGCTGACGCAGGCGGGCAGCACCACACCGATCAGCGTGTTGTTCAGACCGAGTTCCCGCATGGTCGTGAACTGGGCGATGATGATGCTCTCCGCCGGCACGAGCATCGCCAGGATGAAGACGAGGGTGGCGACTCCCCGGCCCCGGTAGCGCAGCCGGGCCAGGGCGTAGCCCGCGAGCGCCGAGCCCACGCAGTTGGTCACGACGTTGGCGCCGGCGACCTTGAGCGAGTTGAGGGCGTAGTCCCAGACGGGGATGGTGTCGGCGACCCGCTGGTAGTTGTGCAGAGTCGGGTCGCTCGGCAGGAACGTGGGCGGCGAGCTGAAGATGTCCTCGTGCGGGCCCTTGAGCGAGGTGGACAGCTGCCACAGGAACGGGCCGACGGTGAGGGCGAGGACGGCCAGCAACAGCAGATAGCGCAGGGCGAGTTCCCAGACACGGATGCGGCGGCCGTGCTCATCGGTGACGCGTGGCTCCTGGCGCGCCACCGCGGTCTCTGTCGGCCGCGCCTTCTCCATGACGCTCACGCCTCCTCCTTCCGGTCGGCGCGCAGCACCAGCAGCATCAGTACGACGGTGACGACGAAGACGACGACGGAGATGGCTGAGGCGTAGCCGACGCGGCCGGTCAGCCCGGTGCCGGTGCGCTGCACGAGCATCACGAGGGTGGTGTCCTCGCCCGCCGGACCGCCGTCCGGGCCCGCCATCAGGTAGACCTCGGAGAACACCTTGAAGGCGGAGACCGAGGAGAGCGCGGCGACCAGCACCATCGTGGAGCGGACGGCGGGCACGGTCACCGTGAAGAAGCGGCGCACCGCGCCCGCGCCGTCCACCTGCGCGGCCTCGTGCAGCTCGCGCGGCACGTTCGCGAGCGCCGCCAGATAAATGATCATGTAGTAGCCGAGCCCTCTCCACACCGTGACGGCCATGGCGCTCAGCAGGAGCAGCCACTGGTCGCTGAGGAAGCCGACCCTGCCGACGCCGATCGCCTCCAACAACGCGTTCACCAGGCCGCGTTCGTCCAGGAGCCACACCCAGATCAGGCCGACCACGACGATGGAGGCGACCACCGGGGTGTAGAAGGCCGACCGGAAGAAGGTGATGCCGGGGATGTTCTTCTGGACCAGCAGGGCGAGCAGCAGCGGCAGCAGCACGAGCGCGGGGACGACTCCGACGACGTACAGCGTGCTGTTGCGCAGTCCGGTCCAGAACATGTCGTCGTGCAGCAGCTCGCGGAAGTTGGCGAGACCGACGAACCTGCCCGGGATCAGGGTGCGGCGATCGGTGAAGGCGTTGATGAGCGTGGAGACGAAGGGATGGAGGACGAAGACGCCGGTGATCAGCAGACCGGGTGCGGCGAACAGCCAGGGACTGGTGGGGAGATGGCGCCGCACCCGGGTCACGGGGCGCCCGGTCCGGGCGACCCGGGAAGAACTCGCCATGCCGGTTCAGCCCTGCTGCTGGAGCAGCCGATTACAGGCCTTGACAGCGTTGTCAAGAGCCGTCTTGGGGCTCTCCTTGCCCTGAAGTGCCTTGGCGACCTCGTTGCGCAGCGCGGTCTTCATCTGATCGCTGAAGAGGACGGGCGTGTAATTGACCGCGTTCTTCAGCGACTTGGCGGCGGCGATCCGTACCCGCGTCTCGTCCGTCCCGTCCTCCTTGGTGAAGTACGGGTCGTCCAGTGATCCGGCGGTGCTCGGAAAGATCGCGACCTTCTTGGCGAACGACATCTGGTTGTGGGCATCGGTCACGTGGTGCGCGAAGGCGACCGCGGCCGGGGTGTGCTTGGTGCGCGAGTTGACCATCACGCCCATCACGTACATGTTCACCTTGCCGGTGCTGGTGATCTGGTCCGTGATGCCGATGTTCTTGTACAGGTTCGGCGCCTGCTTCTTGAAGTTGTCGAGGTCCAGGGCGCTTCCCGGGTTCATGGCGACGGCACCGGTCAGGAACTTCTTGCCGGACGACTCGGGGGTGGCGGTCAGCGCCTGCGGGTCGAGCGCCTTGGCGTCGTACAACTCCTTGTACTTCGTGAGGAGTTCGATCCCCTTGGCGTCATTGAAGGAGAACGCGGTGCCCTCCTTGTTCATCAGCTCGACGCCGTAGCGGCCGAAGTCCTCGACGGTGGGCACGTTGGCGAGCGTGGCCACCTTGCCGTCACTCTTCTTCGCCAACTGCAGGGCGTCGGCGAAGAGTTCGTCGTACGTCGTCGGCGGCTTGGAGGCGTCGAGCCCGGCCTGCTTGAAGAGCGACTTGTTGTAGAAGAGCGGACCGGTGTTGAGGTACCAGGGGAAGGCGTACGTCCCGGTCATGCCCGGGATCCGGTGGCCGGCCCAGGCGCCGTCCAGGTACTCCTTCTTGTACTTCGCGGCGGACTTGTCGAGATCGAGCGCGAGGCCCGCCTTGGCGAGCGGTGCGACCAGGTCGGGTGAGACGTTGACGACGTCGGGCAGGGTGCCGCCCGCCGCGTCGGCACTGATCTTGTCGGCGTAGCCCTCGGCGGGCTGGTCGATCCACTTCACATGCGTGCCGGGGTACTTCTTCTCGAAGTCGGCGATCACACCCTCGAAGTAGGACTTGAAGTTGGCCCTCAGATTCCAGGTCTGGAAGGTGATGTCGCCCTCGACCTTGCCGGAGGCGTCCGTGGAACCGCCGCCGTCGTCACCCGAGCCGCAGGCACTCAGCGGCAGGACGAGGGCGACGGCGGCGGCGACAAGCGCTCTGCGGGGTATGGGCACGGTGACACGGCTCCCTTACGGCGTCGGCGAGAGGTGGCGCCAGCGACCATGCCCGGCAAGCTCACAAGAAGTCAATGGATTCGCACCGACTAAAGGAAATTGCGTAACATTAGTGCAGCTCAGAGGCGCGCACACGGCTACTTGCACGTCATCGCTAATGCGCTTTAGCCTTCTACGCCTCAAGCGCATTAGTGCGCAGCTCGGAGAAATGAGGAGGCCCACGTGCCAGCCAAGCGGTCTCCGGCGCGCCGGCCGACGATGAAGGACATCGCGCGGCGCGCCGGGGTCTCCGAGAGCGCCGTCTCCTTCGCGCTCAACGACCGGCCCGGGGTCTCCGAGGTGACCCGTGACCGGGTGCGCAGGGTCGCCGAGCAGCTGGGCTGGCGGCCCAGTACGGCGGCGCGCCAGCTGTCCGGCGAGGGCGCGGCCACGGTGGGCCTGGTGGTGGCGCGCCCCGCCGACACGCTGGGCGTGGACTCGTTCTTCCTCCAGCTGATCTCCGGCATCCAGGAGGTCCTGGCGGAGCGTCATCTCGGCCTGCTCTTCCAGGTGGTCGAGGACGTGGACGCCGAGTGCGCGGTCTACCGGCGCTGGTGGGCCGAGCACCGCGTGGACGGCGTGCTGGTGGTCGACCCGCGCGTCGACGATCCGCGTCCGGACCTGCTCGACGAGCTGGGGCTGCCCGCCGTGGTCATCGGCGGCGCGCCGGACGCCCGGCACCCGGGGCTGTCCACCGTCTGGGCGGACGACGCGGGCGCGATGGCCGCGCTGGTGGACGAGCTGTACGCGCTCGGCCACCGTCGGATCGCGCACATCGCGGGCCTGCCGGGGCTCGCCCACACCGAACGCCGGATCCGGACGCTGCGGGCCGAGGCCGGGCGGCGGGGCCTGACCGAGGTCCGCTCGGTGACCACGGACTACTCGGACGCCGAGGGGGCCGCCGTCACCCGCCGCGTCCTGGAGAGCGGCACCCCGCCGACCGCGCTGGTCTACGACAACGACGTGATGGCCGTCGCCGGCGTCGCCGCGGCCACTGAGCTCGGCTTCTCCGTCCCCGGTGACGTCTCGGTCGTGGCCTGGGAGGACTCCGCGCTGTGCCGCATGGTCAAGCCGTGGCTGTCCGCGCTCTCCCGCGACACCGTGGAGTTCGGGCGCACCGCCGCGCAGGAGCTGACCGCCCTCCTGGACGGCGGTCCGGCGCGAACGGTGCGGGTTCCGGTGCCCCGGTTGATCGAGCGGGACAGCACGGGGCGCCGAGGGGCGTGAGGGGTGTCAACTGCCCCGCACGCGTGGGGAGTCAGCCGTGCCACTCCACCTTGAACACCCACACGTACCGGCCGGCCCTGCGCGCCGCCTCCGGTACGTCGATCACCAGCGAACCGTTGCTCACCGTCCAGGTCAGCGGCCGGTCGTGGCCGAGCATCGTGACCTTGTCGCCGGCGCGGACGGGTACCGGCGCCTCGACGGTCAGCTTGCTGCCGGGCGCGGTCAGCGAGTGGATGTAGAAGGCCGTGTTCTGCCGGACCGTGAACCGCAGGTCCTCGCCGAGCTGCGCCATGCGCGACCAGTACGTGGTGTCGTAGATCGCCTCGCCATTGGTCTTCAGCCAGCGGCCGGTCTCGCGCAGCCGGGTCTGCATGATCTCCGGGATGGTGCCGTCGGCGCGCGGGCCGATGTCGAGCAGGAAGTTGCCGTTCTTCGACACGATGTCGACCAGACTGCGCACGACCTCTTCGGCGGTCATGTACGCGGCGTCGGGCGTCGCCTGGTTGTAGCCGTAGCTGAACGGGTCGAGCCCCCGGCTGGACTCCCAGGTGGCGACGACAGTGTTCTCGTACGTCGTGTACTCGGGCGTCGTGAAGTCGTGGAAGCCGATGCCCGAGCGGTCGTTGACGGCCACCTCATACGGCTTCGCGCGGTTCTTGCCGTGGTTGAAGTACTCCGCCAGTACCTGAACGCTGTCGTTCGCCCCGCCGATGTCGCACCACAGGACGGACGGGTCGTAACCGTGGATCAACTCCAGCATCTGCGCGGCCTGATAGTCCTTCACATAGTCCTTGCCCGCGGTGTATCCGGTGTAAGGGAGCGGCTCCAGGGTGTATGGATTGCGCGGCGCGTGCCCCATCCACGGGTTGTCGGGGTTGAACCACTCGGGCATGGAGAAGTACAGGCCGCGGTGCAGTTCCGGCGTGAACCGCTTCGAGGCGTCGAAGAGTTCGCGGATCAGGTCGCGCTTCGGGCCCATCTTGACGGAGTTGCGGTCGGCGACCTTGGTGTCCCAGAGGGCGAATCCCTCATGGTGTTTCGAGGTCAGGACGTGGTACTGGGCTCCCGCGTCGCGGAACAGCTCCACCCACGCCCGGGGGTCGAATCTCTCCGCCGTGAACATCGGGATGAAGTCGTCGTACGCGAAGTTCTCGCCGTACTTCTCGCGGTGGTAGGCGTACACGGCGTTCTGGGGGTCCTGCAGGTGGTTCCAGTACCACTCCGCGTACTGCTTGCCGACCGGCGACCAGGCGGGCACGGAGTAGACGCCCCAGTGGATGAAGATGCCGAACTTGGCGCGGTGGAACCAGTACGGGGCCTGATGGCCGGAGAGGGATTCCTCGGTGGGCCGGTAGTCGGGCACGCCGAGCGTCAACGCGCGCTCCGCTGAGGCGGCTTGCTCACCGCGTCCGCTGACCGTCACCTTGCCGTCCCGTGCGGTTCCGGCGGCTGTGCCCGCGCGGTTGCGGATGCCGACGCGGACGCGTGCCTGCTCGCCCGGGTCGAGACGGGTCACGCGCGCGGGCTCGACGGTGCGGGCGCCCGGCACGTCGACGCCTACCGTCACGCCGTCACCGGCGAGGACGGCGACCGTGCCCGCGTTGACGACGGTGGCCTCCACGCTCTGGGCGCCGCTCGACTCCAGGAGGGAGAAGGTGGAGTGCGCGTCGCGCAGGGCCAACGCCCGCCCCCGTGCGGCCGGTTGGAGGGACAGGGCGAAGACGTGCAGGGAGGTCTTGTTCGCCTCGGCGGGGTCGGTGGTCGGCAGGGTGAGGGCTACCGCCTCGCGCTGCGGGTCGATCCAGACCTCCGCCGTACCGATGCCGACACGGTGCTCGTCCTTGCCGCCGTCCGGCCGGTAGCGGTACCCGGCCGACAGCGAGCCGCCCGCCGCGTACCAGTCGGAGCCGCCGAGCCCGGCCGTCGTCGTCGAACCGTCGGCATAGTGCACCGTGGCCTTGCCCGACGCGTTGCCGTAACTGCCCGCCGCGAGGAACAGGGCGGACAGATAACGGCCCTTGGGCAGGTCGATGCGCTGGCCGAGGGCGACCACGTTGTTCTTCGCGCCCGCGGCGGACGAGGGGAAGAGGAAGGAAGTTCCGTCGACCTCCACGCGTCCCGCGGGGAGGTCTTCGCCCGGGAACGTGTAGCCCGAGCCGTCGAAGTCCCCGCCGCGCGCCGCGGCGGTGTCGATGCCGTCGTTGTTGGTGTACGCGTCGAGCGGCACGGGGACCGGGTCGGGGACGGGCACCCACTGGCTCACGGCGCCGGCCCCGGCTGTGTCCGTGGCGGCGGTCCGGGCCTCGGCTTCGGCCGTGGCGGCCAGGGGAAGAGTGGCCCCGATGGCGGCTCCGGCCGCGGCTCCCAGTACCTGACGTCTTGGATACGTGCTCATGAGCGGCTCCCATTCATCGGATGTCTGATGATTGAGCGGCGCCCAAGGGCTGTCAATGGGGCGTGCAGTGACGGTAATTGAGAAAGTGGTCGGATGATCTCCCACTCCCTCTCGACGCGGCACCCCGCCCCCGTGCAGAGTGCTCCCCGGACTACTCACGAGTACGACAGCGAGCACGACCGAGTACGCCAGCCAGCACGTCCGAGTACGACACCCCAGCCACGACCGAGTACCACCGAGTACGCCGAAGGAGAGCCCGTGACCACCTGGGTCGGCCGGACCGCCACCGAGATCGCCGCAGCCGTGCGCGAGAAGCGGGTCACCCCCCGCGAGGTGGTGGCCGAACACCTCGCGCGGATCGAGCGGCTCGACGGCCGCGTCGGCGCCTTCCGCGTCCTCCGGGCCGAGGCGGCCCTCGCGGAGGCCGACGAGCTGGTCACCAGGGATCTCGGCGAACTCCCCCTCGCCGGCGTACCGGTGGCGGTCAAGGACAACCTGTCGGTGCGCGGCGAGTCGCATCGCAACGGCTCCGCCGCGACCTCCGACGCGCCCGCCGAACACGACCACATCACGGTGGCCCGGCTGCGCGCGGCGGGCGCCGTCGTCGTGGGTCTGACGAACGTGCCCGAGCTCTGTGTCTTCGGCACCACGGACGGTGTGCACGGCACCGCCCGCAATCCCTGGGACACCTCCCGCACGGCGGGCGGCTCGTCGGGCGGCAGCGCGGCCGCGGTCGCCGCCGGGATGGTGCCGATCGCGCTCGGCAACGACGGCATGGGCTCACTGCGCATACCGGCCGCCAACTGCGGTCTCGTCACCCTGAAGCCGGGCCACGGCGTGGTCCCGGCAGGCATCGGTCACGGCGACTGGTTCGGCATGTCGGAGAACGGTCCGCTCGCGACCACGGTCGAGGACGCCCGGCTGATGTTCTCCGTCCTCGCCGGCATCGAGGTGCCACGTCCCACCGAGCCGGTCACTCGAAAGATCGCCGTCTCCGTGCGAAGCCCGCTGGCCGGTATACGCGTCACCCGTCCGTATACGATCGCGGCCCGCGAGGCGGCCGAGCTGCTGGCCGGGGCCGGCCACCGGGTGCGGCCCGCGGACCCGCCGTATCCGCTCTGGCTGAGCACGACCTCGCTCGCGCACTGGACGGCGGGCACCGCGGTGGACGCGGCGGACCTCGACCCGCGCCGGCTCGCCCCGCGCACCCGCGTCCACGCCGCCGTGGGGCGCCGCTTCGTGGCCGGTGTCCGCACGGGCGAGCGCCGCGAGCGGCTACGGGGCCTCCTGGAGCCCTTCTTCGCCGAGCACGACGTGCTGCTCACCCCGGCGCTCGCCCGACGCGGTCCCGCCGCCGTGGACTGGCACAAGCGGGGCTGGCTGCGCAATGTGCTGGCCAACACTCATTACTCGCCGCTGACTCCGCCGTGGAACCTGACCGGCTGGCCCGCGATGTCGGTGCCCTTCGGGACGCTGCCGAGCGGCGCACCCTGTGCCGTACAGCTCGTGGGCCGTCCCGGCTCCGAGCCGGCTCTCCTCGACCTGGCGGGACAGCTGGAGGAGCTGCACCCGTGGCGGCGTACGGCACCGCTCGACTAGCGCCTGTCCGGCGGATCAGGCCGTAGACGCGGGCCCATCCACAGACAGCGGGCGGCCTTCTCAGATGCGCCCGGGTCCGTCCCAGCCGTAGTTCTCGCGGGCGGCGACGATCCGGTGCCGGAAAAGCCAGAACCGCGGCCGGTCGTCGGCCGCGGCTTCCCTGATCGGCATGGGCGTGAGTCTGGCACGCCCATGCCGTCAGTGATCGCGATGGGTCCTGCCGGGGGTCGATCGCGATGAGTCCTGCCGAGGATCAGTCGACGCTGGGCAGGATGTGCGGCTCGGCGAGGTCGTCCTCGTAGCCCGCCAGGCGGATCGGGGCGGACCTGGCCCACACCTCCAGGCTGCCGAGCTTCTTCTCGGGCCGGCAGCCCGCGCGCTCCGTGCGTTCCTTGGGGCGCTGATCGCGATTCGTCTTCTCCGGTGTCACCGCGCACTCCTTATGTGTCGGGTCACCCGCGGGGACGTGCAGGACCAGTCTGCTTCCGGTCGCCTGACGCCCGCTCGGGTCTGAGTCGAGGCAGTTAGGGACGCGGTGGCGCCGGTAACTCGTAAGAGAGCAGGCCGTGGTGACCGGCTTGTCCCGGGACGGACCGTGGGTGTGGGTGGAACCCAGAAAGGCTGTCCGTCCGCTACAGGGTAACCAAATGAGCGGCCGCCCGCTCGATGGGGCCGAAAACATGAGGTTACTGTCCCAAGACGGACGGCGCCCATCAGGCCCCGATCTGCGGCGATTTGAAACACGATGCCCTCTTCGCCGCCACCCATTCGGCTCAATACCGACCATGGGTGAGGCCATCGACGGCGGGCAGGGGTATGGCCGATGTCACCGACCGAGAGAGCCGAGGAGCTATGCACGCGATCCTGCACGCGCTGTCCCTCACGGGGTCGATGGCCTGGGAGATCACCTGGGCACTGATCCTCGGCTTCGCCCTGTCCGCCGTGGTCCAGACGTTGGTGCGCCGGGCGACGATCGTCCGGCTGCTCGGTGACGACCGGCCGCGGACGCTCGCGCTCGCCACCGGGCTGGGGGCGGCGTCCTCGTCCTGCTCCTACGCGGCCGTCGCGCTCGCGCGCTCGCTGTTCCGCAAAGGCGCCAACTTCACGGCGGCCATGGCCTTCGAGATCGCCTCGACCAATCTGGTGGCCGAACTCGGAGTGATCCTCGCGCTGTTGATGGGCTGGCAGTTCACCCTCGCCGAATTCGTCGGCGGACCGGTGATGATCGTGCTGCTGGCCGTGCTCTTCCGGCTCTTCCTGCGCGAGCGGCTGCTGCGGCAGGCACGCGGGCAGGCGGAGCGCGGGATCGCCGGGTCCATGGAGGGACATGCCGCGATGGACACGTCGCTCCAGGGCGAGGGTTCGTTCGTACGGCGGCTGCTGTCGCGCGACGGTTTCACCGCGGTCGCGCACGTCTTCGTCATGGAGTGGGCGGCGATCCTGCGCGACCTGGTGATCGGACTGCTGATCGCCGGCGCGATCGCGGCGTGGGTGCCCGACGCGTTCTGGCGCTCCTTCTTCCTGGACGGCCATCCGCTCGCCGCGAAGCTGATCGGCCCGCTCGTCGGACCGCTGGTGGCGATCGCCTCGTTCGTCTGCTCCATCGGGAACGTGCCGCTCGCGGTCGTCCTCTGGAAGGGCGGCATCAGCTTCGGCGGCGTGGTCGCCTTCCTCTTTGCCGACCTGCTGATCCTGCCGATCCTCAACATCTACCGGAAGTACTACGGCCCGCGGATGGCCGGCTTCCTGCTGCTCACCTTCTATGCGGCCATGGTGCTCGCCGGATACGCCGTGGAGTTCTCCTTCGGCGGCCTCGGGCTCGTCCCCGACCAGGCCGACGCGACGATCCCCATGGAAGGCGTCTCCTGGAACTACACGACCTGGCTGAACATCGCCTTCCTGCTGCTCGCGGCGGCCCTGGTGTGGCGTTTCCTGCGGACGGGCGGACCGGCCATGCTGCGGATGATGGGCGGGGCGCCCGAGACGGGCACGCAGCACACCCCTCACTGAACACGGCACGCAGTTCAGGTCCCGTTGGCCGATTCGCAAGGCGGCCATGATCTGCTGGCGCAGGCAACGGCTTTGTCTCGCGGGAGGACTCGGGAGGACTGACGCATGGAGCTGCGCAGCGTCGAGGAGCTGATGGACGTGCTGCACGCCTGCCGGGGCGCCTGGGACGCCCCGGATCGCAGTGGCGATCCGGTCGATCTGCACGATCACGCGCTGCAGACCGCCGCCCTGCTGCGCCGCAGCCATCCCAGCGACAAGGAGCTCCAGGTGGCGGGCCTGGTGCATGACATCGGACATCTGCTGCGGCCAGGTGACGACGCCGGCCACGCCGACCACGCCGCCGACGCGGTACGGCCCCTGCTCGGCGACCGGGTCTCCCGCCTCGTACGGCTCCATGTGGCGGCCAAGCGCTATCTGGCCACCACGCCGCCGGGCCGCGGGCTGTCCTCGCGGAGCGCGCTGACGCTGACCGTGCAGGGCGGCGCGATGGCACCGTGGGAGGCCGCCGCGTTCGAGCGCGATCCCCTGGCGGACGACGCGGTGACACTGCGGCAGGCCGACGACGCGGGCAAGGTCGTGGGGCTGGACGCCGGGGTCATGGAGGACTGGCGCACGGTGCTGGAGCTGGTGGCGGCGCGGTACTCACGCCTCGGGGCTGTTGACTGACGGTCCGTCATGAGACCGTACGCGGATGACGTCGCCGTACGGGCTCGAGGGACGGGCCGCCATCGTCACCGGGGCCTCGCGCGGGATCGGCCTCGCCGTCGCGGAGGCGCTGGCCGGGGCAGGGGCCCGGGTGTGCGTGAGCGCTCGGGATCCGGACGGGGTGGCCGGGGCCGCCGAGCGGGTCGGCGGCATCGGGCTCGCGGGTTCGGTCGCCGACCCCGCGCACCTGGGCGAACTCACCGAACTGACCCTGCGGGAGTTCGGACGCGTCGACGTCGTGGTGAACAACGCGGCGACCAACCAGCCGTACGGCCCCCTCATGGACGCCGACCCGGAGCGCTGGCGCGAGGCGTTCACGGTGAATGTCGAGGCGCCGCTGCGGCTGGTGCCGTACGCCTGGCGGGCGTGGATGCGCGAGCACGGCGGGGCGGTGGTGAACATCTGTACCGAGGGTGCCGGGCATGTCGGACCGCGCGTGGGCGCGTACGGCACCAGCAAGGCGGCTCTGCTGCACCTGACCCAGCAGCTCGCGGGCGAACTGGCCCCCACGGTACGGGTCAACTCGGTCTCCCCCGGCCTCGTCCGCACCGAGATGGCCCGCTTCGTGTGGGAGCGGGCCGAGGACGAGCTGGGCGCCGGGCTCCCGCTGGGCCGCATCGGGCGGCCCGAGGACATCGCCCGTGCGGTGCTGTGGCTGGCCTCGGACGCGGCCGAGTGGGTCACCGGTGCTGATCTGCTCGTAGACGGCGGTACGCGGGTCGGGGCCGCGTACACCGTGTCGCCCGGCCACGCCGTCCACGAGCGCCTGCGGACACGCACGCCCGACGTCTAGAGGCCCTTCCGACTCGACGTCTAGAGACCCTTCCGACTCGGCAGGACAAAGCCCGCGACCGCGCGTTCAATGGTCGTCATGGGTGTCAGGCGACGGGCGGGACACCGCGGCAGGGCAGCGCTGACGACAGCAGCGGTGGCCTCCCTTCTCTCGGCGGGCTACGCCGCTTGCGGATCCGCCTGGGCCGCGGCTCCGCCACCCCAGCCACCACCGCAGCTCACCCAGACCAAGGTGGATGACGCCGTCGGCAAGCTCGACGGCATCGTCCGGAGCGGCATGAGGAAGACCGGGGTGCCGGGCGTCGCGGTGGTCGTGGTCCACAAGGACCGCGTCGTCTACCTCAAGGGCTTCGGCGAACGGCGGACCGGGCAGTCGGGGGCCGTCGACCCGGACACGGTCTTCGAGCTGGCGTCCCTGTCCAAGCCGCTGGCCTCGACCGTGGTCGCGGGCGTCGTCGGCAGCAGGACCATCGCCTGGGAAGACCCCGTGGCGGGGCGTCTGCCGGGCTTCGCGCTGCGGGACCCCTGGGTCACCGAGCACGCGTCGTACGCCGATCTCTTCGCCCACCGCAGCGGTCTGCCCGACCACGCCGGTGACCTCCTGGAGGACCTCGGCTATGACCGGACGTACATCCTGGACCATCTGCGCTACGAACCGCTGACCCCGTTCCGCGCGAGCTACGCGTATACGAACTACGGGGTCACCGCCGCGGGCCAGGCCGCCGCGAACGCCAAGGACACCACCTGGGAGAAGCTGGCCGAGGACACGCTCTACGGTCCCGCCGGCATGAACTCCACCAGCTCCCGCTTCGCCGACTACGACAAGGCCGCGGACAAGGCGGTCAATCATGTGAAGGCCGCGGACGGCAGCTGGCAGGCGAAGTACGTCCGTGACGCCGACACCCAGTCACCGGCGGGCGGCGCCAGCTCCACGGCCCGCGACATGGGCACCTGGCTGCGCCTGCAGCTCGCGAACGGCAAGCTCGACGGCAAGCAGATCGTCCCCGCCGCCCCGCTGGAGCGCACCCACCTGCCCGAGATCGTTGCCCAGCCCCCACGCGCCCCGGCGGGCCGCGCCGGCTTCTACGGCCTCGGCTGGAACGTCGGCTACGACGACCAGGGCCGGCTGCGGCTGAGCCACTCCGGCGCCTTCGAACTCGGCGCGAACACGAACGTGACGATGCTTCCCGGCGAACAACTCGGCATCGCCGTCCTCACCAACGGGGCACCGGTGGGGCTCGCCGACTCGGTCGCGCTCGACTTCTTCGACACCGCCCAGTACGGCAAGCCCACGACCGACTGGCTCGGCCTGGTCGACCAGGTGTACCAGCAGCAGGAGCGGGCGGGCCGCTCCGCCACCGACTACGCCAAGCCCCCGGCGAACGCCGCCGCCGCCCGGTCCGACGACACGTACACGGGCACGTACAACAGCGACTTCTACGGTCCGCTGACCGTCACGGCCGACCATGGCGCACTCACCATGAGCGCGGGGCCGAAGCACATGGCGTTCCGGCTGACGCACTACGACGGCGACACGTTCAGCTTCCGGACGGTCGGCGAGAACGCGACCGGGCCGTCGGGGGTGACGTTCAAGGTCGGATCGGGTACCGAGGGCTCAGGCGGGACGAAGGCGTCGAAGGTGACCGTCGAGGCCTGGGACCACGACGGCCTGGGCACCTTCACCCGTCGCTGAACGGCTCAGCCGCCTACCACTTGCCGGGCGCGTAGTCCTTGAGGAAGACGCCGTACAGGTCCTCGCCCTGCTCGCCGCGGACGATCGGGTCGTAGACCCGGGCCGCGCCGTCGATGAGGTCGAGCGGGGCGTGGAAGCCGGCGTCGGCCAGGCGCATCTTGTCGGGGTGCGGGCGCTCGTCGGTGATCCAGCCGGTGTCCACGGCGGTCATCAGGATGCGGTCCTTCTCGAACATCTCCTGGGCGCTGGTGCGCGTGAGCATGTTCAGGGCGGCCTTGGCCATGTTGGTGTGCGGGTGGCCCGCGCCCTTGTAGCCGCGGTTGAAGACGCCCTCCATCGCGGAGACGTTCACGATGTACGTCCGGTCGGCCCCGGCGGCGGACATCGCGGCGCGCAGGCGGCTGATCAGGATGAACGGCGCGGTCGAGTTGCAGAGCTGGACCTCCAGCAGCTCGACCGGCGTGACCTCCTCGACGGCCTGGATCCAGCTGTTGGTGTCGTGCAGGTCGGGCACGAGGCCGCCCGCGTCGATGGCCGTACCGGCCGCGATCCGCTCGAGGGAGGCCGAACCGGACACCAGCGCGAGGTCGGTGACGTCCTGGGCGGTCAGTGCGCCGCCCCCGGCGACCGGGAGCGCGGCGACGGCGCCGGAGCCAAAGGTCCCGATCACCTCGGCGGGCGGCAGCTCACCGGCGGGCAGCGGGCCCGACTCGGCGGCGAGCAGCTCGCTGTAGGCCCCCGGGGAGCGGCGTACGGTCTGGGCCGCGTTGTTGATCAGGATGTCGAGCGGGCCCTCGGCGGCGACCGAGTCGGCGAGCGCGACGACCTGCGCGGGGTCACGCAGGTCGATGCCGACGATCTTCAGTCGGCCGATCCACTCGTCACTGTCGGGCATGGCCTTGAAGCGGCGGATCGCGTCGTTCGGGAAGCGCGTGGTGATCGTGGTGTGCGCGCCGTCGCGCAGCAGCCGCAGCGCGATGTACATGCCGATCTTGGCGCGGCCACCGGTGAGCAGCGCCCGCTTGCCGGTGAGGTCGACGCGGGCGTCACGGCGGGCGCGGTTCTCGGCGGCGCAGCTCTGGCAGAGCTGGTGGTAGAAGTAGTCGACCTCGACGTACCGCGACTTGCAGATGTAGCAGGAGCGCGGGCGCCGGAGTATCCCCGCGATCTCGCCGGCGTCGGTCACGGACGAGGGCAGGATGCCCTCGGTCTCGTCGTCGATGCGCTGGGCGGAGCCGGTCGCGGTGGCCTCGGTGACCGCCTTGTCGTGAGCGGTCTTCGCCGCCCGGCGCTCCTGGCGACGGCGCTGCTTGACCATGCGGTAGACGCCGGCCGTGGCGCGGCGCACCGCGATGGCGTCGGGGTGGTCGACGTCGATCTTGTCGAGTTCGTCGAGCACGGCGAGGCAGACGGCCAGCCGTTCCGGGTCGATGCCGGGACCGAATGAGGCCTCCGCGACCTCTGCCGTGTCCACGGCGGGGGTCGCCTGGCTGTCCGCTGTCACCGTCATCGCCGTTGCCGTTCCTCGGGTTGTGCGCCGCGTTCGAACCGCGCTCGCTGTCGAAGGCGGAATTTTACGGACCAATGGTGCGCGGCACCAAACCCGAGGTGATCACGGCGCGCAGGCGGCGTTCAGCGCCTCCACCTCCTCGGACAGCGCGCGGGCCAGCAGATCGAGGTCCGGCACGGCCTCCGCGTCGGCGACGAGCCCGTAGTGGACGCGTCCGCGGTACGTCGAGACGGCCACCGCCAGCGCCTGGCCGCGGGCCAGCGGGGCGAACGGATAGATCTCGGCGAGCGGGCAGCCGCCGAGCTTCAGGCCGAGGCTGGGCAGCGGCACGCTGGTGACGAGGATGTCGAACAGCAGCCGGGCCGCCTGACCGACGACGGGGCCCCCGAGCCGGTGCCCGAGCGGGGGCACATGGTCGGCGAGCAGGGCGACGGCGCCCGCTCCGCGGTTGGGGCCCGCGTCCTTGTTGCGGTCCATGGCCGTGCGCACCGTCCGCAGCCGGCCGAGCGGGTCCGGGTCGTCGACCGGGAGGTGTATCAGGTAGCCGGAGAGCCGGTTGCCCTGTGGGTGCGCGGTGCGCGGGCGGCGCCTGGAGACGGGGATCAGGGCGCGCGGGGCGACCCCGTCGCTGCCGTCGCCGCGTTCGTCGAGCCAGCGGCGCAGGGCTCCCGCGACGACGGCGATCAGGACGTCGTTGACGGTGCCGCCGACGGTCTTGCGGACGCGGTGCACGTCGTCGAGGTCGAGGACCACGCCGGCGGTGCGCCGGGTGCCGGTGGGCTCGGAGGTCAGGGCGGGCGAGGAGCGCACGCCCAGGGTGGCGCGGGCCACGGAGGCGCCGATGTCGAGGGCGCGGCCCACGTCGGAGAGAGTGCCGCGGACCAGGTCCGGGAGCTTGCGGAGGTCCGGGAAGAGCCCTCGGGGCGGCTCCGCGGGGCGTGGGCGGGGCTCCGGCATGTCCATCGGGTCCATGAGGGCGGCGGCGAGCATCAGCGCCCTGAGCCCGTCGGCGAGCGCGTGGTGGAACTTGAAGAGCACGGCGAAGGAGACGCCGTCCTCGCCGGGCAGCACATGCGCCTCCCAGGGCGGCCGGCCGCGCTCCAGCGGGCGTTCCATGAGGCGGCCCGCGACCGCGTGGAAGTCGGCGGCCGGCGCGTGCAGCCGGACGTGGTCGAGGGGCTCGAAGTCGGGCGCCGGTTGGCGGGCCGCGCTCCCGAAGGCGAAGGGGGCGAGCGGCTGCCACACGTCACGGATGCGCATGCGCAGCCCGGGGACCGCCGCCGAGCGGGCCGCGAGGAGGTCGGCGGCGTGCGCGCCCGCGGTGGGCGAGTGGGCGGTGAAGACGCCGAGAGCGCCCAGGTGCATGGGGTGCTGGGCGGACTCGATGTTCCAGAACGCCAGGTCGAGTGGTGCGAGCAGGTCAGAAGTCAAAAGCTTGCTCTCGCGTCGACGACAGGTGAGCAAGCAGTCAAACCCGGACAAGCGATTACGGTCAAGTACGATCATGCTACGGACAGTTAACAGCAGATTAAGTCCCGCCCCTCGTCAGAGGGGCGGAACTCAACAACCTCAGGGGATGCCCTGCGTCACTTCACGGCGGGTGGCGCCGCCTCGGCCGACGTTCCCCACTCGGACGGCTCGGAGCCGACCGTGAAACCGAGCGAGCGCATGCCCCGCAGCGCGTCGGTCGTCAGATACGTACGGTCGTACGAGGCTCCGTCCACGCGGGCCGACTGGATGTACCGCTCGCCGGCCGAGGTGCCCGGCGCTGTCACCGTCAGGGCGCCTCGTGGGTAGTAGCGCCGGTCGAGCCTCAGATCGACCCGCTCGAAGACGGGCGTCGACAGGCCCCAGGTGTCGTAGCCGGGCTGCACCGGGAAGATCCCGATGGACGACAGGACGTTCCAGGCGGACATCGTGCCGAGGTCGTCGTTGCCGGTCATGCCGGTCGGCGCGTCGGTGAACAAGGTGAGCGCGGCGTGCACCACGTCGGTCGTCTTCCACGGCTGACCGGTCGACAGATAGGTGTACGGGGCGATCAGATCGGGCTCGTTCTGCGGGTTGTACTTGTCCGCGTTGTAGTAGTCGTAGGGGCCGTTGACCCACACCTCGCGGGCGGTCTTCGCCGGGTCCTTCAGCAGCTGCTCGTACGCGAAGAACGAGTCGAGCCGGGCATTGGCGGTCTGCTCGCCTCCGATCAGGTCCACCATGCCGGACAGGTCCTGCGGCACGAGCCACTGGTACTGCCAGGACGTGCCCTCGTGGAACCCCTCGCTCTGCGCCGGGTCCGCCGGCCCGGTGAAGGCGCCGGCGGCGTCCCGGGCGCGGAAGAAGCCGGTCGAACTGTCGTGGATCCTGCGGTAGTTCTGCGCCCGGGCGGCATAGCGCGTGGCATCCGCCTCATGGCCCAGATCCCGGGCCATCGCGCCCAGCATCGCGTCCGACAGGGCGTACTCCAGGGTCGCGGAGGCTCCGTGGTCGTAGTCGGAGTCGCCGAGCTTCGTGTGCGGGCGGCCCTTGATGTAGGGCGCGAATCCGTTCGCGATGTACTCCTGGTTGGCCTCGCGGCCCACCGCCGGCGAGTCGGCCGGCGGCACCCCGTTGGCGTTCTTGCGCAGGGCGCGGTAGGCCCGCTCCGCGTATCCCTCCGGCCCCTTGAGCAGGCCCTGCTGGTAGGCGTTGGTGAGGAACGGGGTGACCGGGTCGCCGGTCATGATGTTCGTCTCGACCGTGCCGTAGCCCCACTTGGGCAGCCAGCCGCTCTCCTCGTCGATCTTGATGACGGAGATCGCCATGTCCCGAGCCTCACGTGGCGCGAGCAGGGCCAGGAGCTGCGACTGGGTGCGGTAGGTGTCCCACAGTGACCAGTTCTGGTAGTAGGTGAAGCCCTGCGCACGGTGGATCCGCTGGTCCCAGCCGGTGTAACGGCCGTCGGCGTCGCTGCCGATGTTCGGCGCGAGGAAGGACCGGTAGAGCGAGGAGTAGAACGTGCGGCGCAGGGTGTCACCGCCGCCCTGGGCGCGTACGTCGTCGAGCCGGTCCTCCCATGCGCGGTGGGCCGCCCCGCGCACGGTGTCGAACGCGCGGCCACCCTCGGCGCGAAGGTTGACGGCCGCGCCCTGGGCGTCCACGTACGACAGGGCCGTGGTCGCCTCGACCGTACGGTCCTCGGTCGTGTCGAAACGGACGAAGGCGCCGGCCCGCCCCGTGCCGGTGGACTCCTTGGAGCCCTCGGTCACCGTGTCGCCGTTCCAGGTGCCCGAGGTCGTGAAGGGCCGGTCGAAGCGGGTGATCGTGTACACGGTGTACGGCTTGGTGGCCTGGCAGAAGCCGCTGCCCGTGATCGCCGTACGCACGGTCCGGTCGTTGAGGATCTCGACCGTGCTGGAGACCGTCCTGTGCAGCGACTGGCCGGTGTTGAGCAGGACGTTGGCCTTGTCCGTGGCCGGGAAGGTGTAGCGCTGTACACCGGTGCGCGCGGTGGCCGTGAGCTCGGCGTCGATGCCGGTGTCCAGGCCGACCTTGTAGTAGCCCGGGCTCGCCTTCTCGCTGTCGTGGCTGAACCCGGCCTGATACTGGGCGTAGTCCGTCCGGGTGACGTCACCCGTGGTCGGCAGCACGGGCAGATCCCCGCCGAGTCCGCAGCCGACGCCCGAGAGATGGACGAGGGAGAAGCCGCGGATGTGGTTGTGGGCGTAGTCGTAGCCCGTGTTGTGTCCGGTGTCCGGCGAGAACTGCACCATGCCGAACGGCACGGCGGCGCCGGGATAGGTGTTGCCCTCGTTCTGTGTTCCGATGAACGGATTGACCAGCTCGGTGAGTTGGCCGTCGCTCGGCTCGGCGGCCTGGGCGGTGGGCAGGGCGAACAGCGCGGACGCTGTGACCAGCCCGGCCGTGCACAGGCGCAGGCGCCGGGTCCATCTCATACGGGAGTCCTCCGGTGGGTCGACATCATTGTCTTTACGCATGATCGGGCCGGGGGTCAGATTCCCGGGCACCCCTCGGGGGTCGCCCGCGACGCGTCGCGGATCAGCGCCTCGTGCGCTGCCCTCAGCCGCCGCGCGTCCGGCTTCAGGACTGCGCGGTCATAGGTCATGAGCCCGTTGAGTTCGCCCTCGACGTCGGAGATCTGGGTGTAGACGGCGCCGTTGCCGCCCCGGCAGGCCAGCGCGCGCACCTCGTCGAGACGGGCCAGATAGTCGTCGGTGTAGGCCGACGGGTCCACGTCCACGTACGACTGCTGCACGGGCCAGGCGTGTCCGGGAACCGCGAGGCCGAGACCGCCGTACTCGCCGCTGACCAGTGCTCGTTCCCCGTCGGGAGCGGGCGGCAGCGCGGGACTCGGATAGCCGTGCTCGTCCATGATGTCGCCGGTGCCGCCGTCCGCCCCCAGGTTGAGGCCTGACATGCCGTTGACCAGCCGCGTCGGGTCCCAGGCCTTGGCCTGGTCGGCGATCCGGGCCTGGTCGTACTGGCCCCAGCCCTCGTTGAACGTCACCCACATGACCACCGACGGACTGCTGATGTGCTCGTCGATCACCTGCTTCATCTCGCGCTCGTACTCGGCGCGCGACGCGGCACTCGGGTTCACCCCGGCGGTCATCGCCGGCATGTCCTGCCAGACCAGCAGGCCAAGCCGGTCCGCCCAGTAGAACCAGCGGTCGGGCTCCACCTTGATGTGCTTGCGTACCGCGTTGAAGCCCAGCTCCTTGTGCGTCCGAAGGTCGTACGCGAGGGCCTCGTCCGTCGGCGCGGTGTACAGACCGTCGGGCCAGAAGCCCTGGTCGAGCGTGGCCATCATGAAGACGGGCTTGCCGTTGAGAACGGTCCGCGGGGTGCCGTCGACCTTCCGCACGGCGATCGAGCGCATCCCGAAGTAGCTGCCGACGCGGTCGGCGCCGACGGTCACCCGGAGGTCGTAGAGGAAGGGGTCGTCCGGGGACCACAGACGGGGACGGGCGATCTTCAGGGTCAGTGGCCGGCCGGTGCGACCGGTCGCGGTCGCGACCTTCCGCTGTCCCTCGTACGCCGTCGCCGTGACCGGCAGTCCGTCCCGGGCGCCCTGGGTCTGCACGGTGAGTTGGCCGTTCGGGACGTCCGGGGTGAGCTTGAGCGCGTCGACGTGGTCCACCGCGACCGGCTCCATCCACACCGTCTGCCAGATGCCGGAGGACGGGGTGTACCAGATGCCGCTCGGGTCCAGGCGCTGCTTGCCGACGGGCGGGTTCTCCCCGCTCGCCGCGTCGGTGGGGTCGTACACGCCGACGATGAGTTCCTGGGTGCGGCCGGGCTTCAGCGCGTCGGTGATGTCGGCACTGAACTTGTCGTATCCGCCCTGGTGTTCGGCGACCTCGGTGCCGTTGACGTACACCTCGGCCCGCCAGTCGACGGCGCCGAAGTTGAGCCGCAACCGCTTGCCCGAGCCGATCCGCCAGTCGGCCGGGACGGTGAAGGTACGGCGGTACCACATGCGGTCCTCGTGCCGTTCGACACCGGACAGCTGGGACTCCACGGGGTACGGGACGAGGATGTGCTCGCCGAGCGTCCTGCCGACCGGGGGCCGCTCCCCCGCGCCGGCCGCCGCGAACTGCCAGCGCCCGTTGAGGTTCTGCCAGGCGTCACGGGTCAGCTGGGGGCGCGGGTACTCCGGGTGGGCGTTGCCGGGCGAGACCTCGTCGGCCCACTTCGTGCGCAGTGCGTACGTCGACCGGTTGGGTCCGCTGCTCCAGAACGCGCCGATCGCGTGCGAACCGTCGCTCAGCCCGCCGCCGCCGTCGTAGCGGAGGTCGGCGATGCCCCGGGCCGTACCGCTCTTGTTGCCGACGACCGGCTCCTTGAGGGCGATGAGCAGGGATCTGGGATCGGCCGGGTCCAGCCTGGCGGATCCCAGCGGCCACGTGGCGCCGCCGATGACGGCCTGAATGTGGTCGGTGAGTGCGGCGGGCGGTGCGGACAGCGGCCGGGCGAAGTCGAGTTGGAGGGTACGGCCGTCCGCGCGGACCGTCGTCTCCAGGGCGCCGTCGTAGTCGTAGCCGTCGGGCAGCCGGAACGCGGAGCGCGGCACGGCGACCTTGCCGCCGCCGGGCTCGGTCCAGCGCAGATGCAGATGGGAGCCGCCGTAGTGCTCGAAGTACTCGAGCTTGATCTCGTAGGCGTGGCCCGCCGTCAGATCGACGGGCTCGGCGGTCTGTTCCCGGTCCCAGTCGTCCACCCAGTGGTCGATCACGAGCCGGCCGTCGATCCAGAGGCGGAAGCCGTTGTCTCCGGTGATCGAGAGGGTGGTGGGTCCGGTCTTCTCCGGCACGATCTTTCCGGTCCAGCGGACGCTGACATCGTTGTCCTGACCGGTCGTGAAGCGCAGTCGGGGTTCCAGGTCGTCGAAGTCGATGTTCTGGTCGAAGCCGGTGGCCTTGAGGTCGTGGAAGTCGAAGGCGCCGGGGGCGGACTGGGTGTAGTACTCGCCCTTCAGGCCGTGGACTTCCGCGGGGTCGTCGGCCACGGCGGCCGGCGCGCTCAGCCCAGTGACGCCGAGGGCGGCGGCGAACAGTAACGCGAGTCGGTCTCTGAGTCGTCGGATGCGCACGGATCCTCCTGGTCGAGGACGGGTGTGGCGGCTCTTGCGCAGCTGTACAACGTTGTCATCAACGGCAGTTGGCATGACAACACGGGGTTCCACTTCGTGTCCAGGGACATGACAAGGGGACATGGCGGCGGCCCCGATGGGCCATGGCTCACCGGGGCCGCCGGACCGCCCTACGAGACGCGCTGCCCCTTCCCCAGCGCGATCACCCCGCCCTTCGACACCGTGTAAAGGTCCGCGTCCCGCTCCGGGTTGACGCCGATCGTCGCGCCCGGCGGCACCTCGACGTTCTTGTCGAGGACCGCGCCGCGCACCACCGCGCCGCGCCCTATGTGAACGTTGTCGTGCAGGATCGAGCCCTGGACGACGGCTCCGGGGTCGACGACGACGCCCGGGGAGAGCACGGACCGCGTGACCTGCCCGCGAATGAGGCAGCCCGCGCTGATGATGGACTCGCTCGCGATGCCACCGGCGTTGAATCTCGCGGGCGAAAGCTGCCCGGAATGGGTGTAGACGGGCCAGCTGCGGTTGTAGAGATTGAAGGCGGGGCGTTCGGCGATCAGGTCCATGTGTGCGTCGTAGTACGCGTCGAGGGTTCCGACATCGCGCCAGTAGCCCTGGTCACGGGTGGTCTCACCGGGGACGTGGTTGTCGCTGAAGTCGTACAGCTGTGCCTCGCCCCGGTCGGTGAGCGCGGGCAGGATCGAACCGCCCATGTCGTGCACCGAGTGCCCGTCCTCGGCGTCCCGCTGGAGCGCCTCGATCAGGGCCTTGGTGGTGAAGAGGTAGTTGCCCATCGAGGCGAAGACGCACTCCGGGTCGTCCGCGAGGCCGGGCGGATCGGCCGGCTTCTCCAGGAAGCCCTGCACGGTCTGCCCGTCGGAGCCCGGGCTGATGATCCCGAAGGACGAGGAATCGGCGCGCGGCACCCGTATCCCGGCCACCGTCACACCCGCGCCGCCCTCGATGTGCTGGGCGAGCATCTGCCGGGGGTCCATGCGGTAGACGTGGTCGGCGCCGAACACCGCCACGTATTCGGGCTGTTCGTCGTGGATCAGGTTGAGCGACTGCAAGATCGCGTCCGCGCTGCCCAGATACCAGCGGGGGCCGAGCCGCTGCTGGGCCGGAACCGGCGTCACATAGTTGCCGAGCAGGCTCGACATCCGCCAGGTCGTGGTGACGTGCCGGTCCAGCGAGTGCGACTTGTACTGCGTCAGGACGCAGATGCGCAGGATGTCGGCGTTGACGAGATTGGAGAGTACGAAGTCCACGAGGCGGTACGTTCCGCCGAAGGTCACGGCTGGTTTCGCGCGGTCCGCCGTGAGCGGCATCAGCCGCTTGCCCTCACCGCCCGCGAGTACGATTCCCAGCACCGAAGGTCCACCGCGCCGCATGCCGCCGCCCCTCTACGCCCGGTCGGGCCGCGCCCGGTCGTCGGACCGGCCCGGTTGCTGAACTACGCCTGTCCGATGGTTACCCCGGTTTGCGGACTTCCTCGTACAGCTGGACGGTCCGTCGGGCCACCGTGTCCCAGCCGAACTCCCCCACCGCGCGCTGCCGCCCGGCCTCGCCCATGCGCCGGGCGCCTTCCGGGTCGGCGAGCAGCGAGTCGAGTGCCCGCGCGAGCCGCGCCTCGAAGTCGTCCCCGACATCGACCAGCAGGCCCGTACGCCCGTCGTCGACGACCTCGGGGATACCGCCGACCCGCGAGGCGACCACTGCCGTGCCGCAGGCCATCGCCTCCAGGTTGACGATGCCGAGCGGCTCGTACACCGAGGGGCAGACGAACACCGCGGCGTGCGTGAGCAGTTGGATGACGTCCGGGCGCGGCAGCATCTGCGGGATCCAGTGCACACCTTCGCGTACGCCGCTCAGCTCCTGGAAGAGATCGCGGAACTCCCGGTCGATCTCCGGGGTGTCGGGGGCACCCGCGCACAGCACCACCTGGGTTGCCGGGTCGATGTCCCGTACGGCGCGCAGGAGGTGGGGCACGCCCTTCTGGCGGGTGATGCGGCCGACGAACAGGATGTACGGGCGAGTGGTGTCGAGGCCGATGCGGTCGAGGACGTCCGTGCGGTGGTCCGGCTGGTAGAGGGAGGTGTCGATGCCGTTGTGCACGACGCGCACCCTGGCCGGGTCCAGGGCCGGATAGCAGGTCAGGATGTCCTCGCGCATGGCGCCGGAGACGGCGATCACGGCATCCGCGGCCTCGATGGCGGTGCGCTCGGCCCAGCTGGAGAGGGCGTAGCCGCCGCCGAGCTGCTCGGCCTTCCAGGGGCGCAGCGGCTCCAGCGAGTGGGCGGTCATGATGTGCGGGATTCCGTACAGCAGCTTGGCGAAGTGGCCGGCGAGGTTGGCGTACCAGGTGTGCGAGTGGACGAGTTCGCGGCCTTCGAGGGCGGCGGCGATGGAGAGGTCCACGGAGAAGGTGCGCAGGGCGTCGTTGGCGCCGTCGAGCGAGGGCCAGGGCCGGTGGCGTACGACTCCGCCGGCGGCCCCCTCGCCCCAGCAGTGCACGTCCAGTTCCGTGAGGCTGCGCAACTCGCGTGCGAGGAACTCGACATGGACGCCCGCACCGCCGTACACATCCGGCGGGTACTCCCGGGTCAGCAGTCCCACTCGCACACAGAACTCCCCGTCATAGCGGCTGGTGCCCTTCATGGTCACTCAGTTGGGGCGGTTGGGGAAGACCACATCCGTCAGGAACGGCCCGGCGCGAGCCGCGGCGGGCGGTCGAAACAGCAGTCCCCGCAGAGCCCGCCGCCGGGCAGCCGGTAGTAGAGGCAGCAGCTGCGGCGGCGCAGCGTCCGGGGGGCGAGGGTGCCGGCGAGGTCGGGGTGTGCGAGGAGTCCGGCGGCGAGTGCCCGGGTCCGCTCGCTCACGTCCGTACGGCCGTTGGCCGCCGCCCAGCGGTCGAGCCCGCGTACCGCGCCGGCCAGGGCCGAGCCCGCGTTGCCCCACAACAGGCCTGGTGAGACGCGGTAGCGGGAGCGCAGGGCGGCCGCCAGCGGGGCGAGGTGACCGGCTCGTACGACCTCGTCCAAGTCGGTGACGGGCAGGGCGCGCACCTCGGAGAGCCACAGATCGTCCGGCGTGCTGCCGTCCGGATCCCAGCGCAGCAGCCGCGGATCGAGGTCGGGCAGCTGCCCGTACAGCGCCGCGGCGCCGAGCGCGATCGACCACAGCCGGGCCGCGAGGGCCTGCTGCGCCACCGAGACCGCGATCCGCGATTCCGGCGCGCGCAGAGCGTGTGTGATCTTTTGAACGCGAAAAGTCATCGGATCCGCGCGAACATCCTCGTGGGCATCACCCGGTGCCGCCGTGTACGCCTGGGCGAGGGTGGGCAGAGTGCCGTGCGGTGGTACGCCGGTGCGCAGGACGAAGAAGCCGCCGAGCGAGCCGAGCGCCGCGAGTTGGGGGTCGAGGTCCACGAAGAGCAGTAGTACCAAGCCCCCTAGGGGTTTCCACCAGCGGGTCCGCACCCTGTGTCGCCCACCCTGGGGAGGACAGCGGGCGATTCGTACTCCATCGGCAGTAGGACCCAATGACTGCTCAGGGACGACGACGCGAACTAATTCGCGAGGCATCGTTGTTTGCATGCAAGCCGACCGTTCGTCGCGCCGGGCTGAGCGCCCACGCCGTACGCAGAGGAGGGACACATGAGCGCCCTCGCTTTGTCCGTGCTGCTCTCGTTCGTCTCCGCCGTCGCGTACGCGGGTGGCGCGATCGTTCAGGAGCAGGTCGCCCTGACCTCGCCCGACCAGACGTACGCGCCGCTGCGCAGGTCGAGCTGGTGGGCCGCGGTGGCGCTGAACGGCCTCGGCGGACTGCTGCACGTGGTGGCCCTCGCCTACGGCCCGCTGAGCCTCGTACAGCCGCTCGGCGCGCTGACCATCGTCTTCGCGCTTCCCATGGCGGCCCTCTTCGTCGGCCGCAAGGCCGGAGCGACCGCCTGGCGCGGCGCGATCATGGCCACGGTGGGCCTCGCGGGCCTGCTGTCCCTGGTCGGCGCGACAGACGCCCAGTCTCTGGGCGGCACCCAGCGTGTGGTGCTCGCCGTGGTGGCGGGCGGAGCGGTGGCGGCCCTGATGGCGGCGGGGCGGGCCGCGCACCGGCACCCGGCCGTGCGCAGTGTCCTGCTCGCGGTCGCGGCCGGCATCGCCTTCAGCATGTCCTCGGTGTTCACGAAGACGGTCGCGGTGGACTGGTCGCAACAGGCCTCGCTCGCCGATCTGTCGAGCCTCGGCGTGATCGGTGTCTTCGCGACGGCCGGCATGCTGCTGTCGCAGGCCTCCTACCGGGGCGGCGGTCTGGCGGCGCCGCTGGCCACGCTCACGGTCGTGAACCCCGTCGTGGCCGCCGCCGTCGGCATCACGATGTTCGGCGAGACCTTCCGCTACGGCAGCACGGGCACCGCTCTCGCGCTGGGCTGCGGCGTCGTGACCGCGGGCGGTCTGATCCTGCTCACGACGGAGCGGATCGGCGGCGTCGCCCGGCCGGCGACCGCGGCCTCCGAGTTCGCGGCCGAGTCGGCCGCCGACAGCGACGCCCCGGCTCCCTCGGCCGTCGTCCGCTCGGGCCGGGTGCCGGTCGCGGAAGACCCGGACCTCGCGGCTCTCACGACCGCCGAGGCGGAGGTCGAGGAGCTGCTCGCCGCGGTACCCGAGCAGCGTCTCGACACGGTCGGCGACGACGTCTTCGTACCGGCTCCGCTGCTGATTCCGGCCGCGGCGACGGCTGCGGCGGAGGACCCGGCGGAGGACTCGGCGGATGCCCAACTGCCCTACTACGCGGCCCTGTACGGCGCGCCCTACGTACCGGTGCCCTTCGTCAACAGCCACCGCACCCGCGTCAAATCCTGACCCCGCCCGCCCTCAAGTAGGCCACCGGGTCGATGTCCGTACCGAAGCCGGGTCCCGTCCGCACCTCGAAGTGCAGATGCGGGCCCGTGCTGTTGCCCGTGGTCCCGGAGCGGCCGATGCGCTGGCCGCCCACCACGCTCTGCCCCGCCTTCACGGAGATCGCGGACAGATGGCCGTACTGCGTGTAGCGGCCGTCGGCGTGCCGGATCACCACCTGATAGCCGAACGAGCCGCCCCAGCCCGCGCTGACGACATGACCTGCCGCGACCGCCTTGACGGACGTGCCGGTGGGCACGGGGAAGTCGACGCCCGTGTGATAGCCCTTCGACCAGGACGAGCCGGCGGCCCGGTAGGGCGTACCGGTCGCCGCGTTCACGGGAGCGATGAAGGAGGGGGCCTTCCTGGCCCCGCCCGAGGTGGACTTGTCGGCCGTCTTGTCCGCCGAAGTCTTGTGCCTCGGCGTCGGCGTCCGCGTCGGCGCGCTCCGCGCGTGCGCGGGTGTCCCGGCCTTGCCGTGCAGGTTCAGCCGCTGGCCCGGGAGGATCAGGTCCGGGTCGGAGCCCACGGTCCCGCGGTTCGCGGCGTAGAGCTGCTGCCAGCCGCCCTGGAGGTGCCGGGAGTCGGCGATGCCGGAGAGGGTGTCGCCGTGGACGACCGTGTACATCTCGGCGGTGCCCGCCTGGGACTGGGGCGTGGTCTGCGGCTTCACGTCCCGTACGGAGCGCTTCGTCGTCCGGGGCGAGGTGCCGGACGGGCCGATGTCAGGGGTGTCGCCGCCTCGGGTCAGGCCCGCGCGCACCGAGCACACCGGCCAGGCGCCGGGCCCCTGCCCGCCCAGGACCTTCTCGGCGACGGCGATCTGCTGGTCCTTGGTGGCCTGGTCCGCGCGCTGTGCGTAGACCTTGCCGCCGTAGGCCTCCCACGTGGACTGGGTGAACTGCAGCCCGCCGTAGTAGCCGTTGCCCGTGTTGATGCTCCAGTTGCCGCTGGACTCGCAGGCGGCGACCTTGTTCCAGGTGCCGACATCGGCGGCGTGGGCGACACCGGTCGCGACGAGCGGGAGCGCGATACCGGCTCCGCCGACGGTGACGGTGAGTGAGGCGCGGTTGATCCTGTTCGGCTGATACCGACGGTGCCGACCGCGTACGGCCATGAGCGAGCCCCCCTCGACATGCGTCAGGAGCGGCCAAAGTAAGCGCCGTCAACAAGCCATGACAAGAGGGCAATCGGTCGTCGCGAGTGGCCGAAAATCACCGCCGTACGGCCTTGTCGACCGATCAGCCACGGAGGGTTTCTTCTGCGCACCCGCCCCCGACGCGTCAGGATGGCCGGGGGCAATACTGACGAGCAGGACCGGCAGCACTGACGAGCACTACTGGCATCACCGATTCCAGGATCTCTTAGGAGCCAAGCGTATGAGCACTTCCGCCCAGATCGGCGTCACGGGTCTCGCGGTCATGGGCCGCAATCTCGCCCGCAACTTCGCCCGCAACGGCTATACGGTCGCCGTGCACAACCGCACCGTCGCGCGGACGAACGCACTGGTCGAGGAGTTCGGCCACGAGGGCGAGTTCGTGGCGGCCGAGACCGCGAAGGAGTTCGTGGCGGCGCTGGAGCGGCCGCGACGCCTGGTGATCATGGTGAAGGCCGGCGATCCGACCGACGCGGTGATCCAGGAGTTCGCCCCGCTCCTGGAGCCCGGCGACATGATCATCGACGGCGGCAACGCGCACTTCGCGGACACCAGGCGCCGAGAGCGCGCACTGCGCGAGCAGGGCATCCACTTCGTCGGCACGGGCGTCTCCGGTGGTGAGGAGGGCGCGCTGCACGGCCCGAGCATCATGCCGGGCGGCTCCACCGAGTCCTACGCCTCCCTCGGTCCGATGCTGGAGAAGATCTCCGCCAAGGCGGAGGACGGGGCGCCGTGCGTCACCCATGTCGGCCCCGACGGCGCCGGGCACTTCGTGAAGATGGTCCACAACGGCATCGAGTACGCCGACATGCAGCTGATCGGCGAGGCGTACCAGCTGCTGCGCGATGTCGCCGGGTACTCCCCCGCCGAGATCGCGGACATCTTCCGCACCTGGAACACGGGCCGGCTCGACTCGTATCTGATCGAGATCACGGCCGAGGTCCTGTCGCATGTGGACGCGGCGACGGGCAAGCCGTTCGTGGACGTGGTCGAGGACCGGGCGGAGCAGAAGGGCACGGGCCGCTGGACCGTGCAGATCGCGCTGGACCTCGGTGTTCCGGTGTCCGGCATCGCGGAGGCGGTCTTCGCGCGATCCCTGTCCGGGCACGCCGACCTGCGCGCCGCCTCGCGGGGGCTCGCCGGTCCGAAGGCCGCTCAGCTCGGCGAGTCCGAGGCGGGGGCCTTCGCCGACCGGGTGGAGCAGGCGCTGTACGCCTCGAAGATCGTCTCGTACACACAAGGGTTCCACGAGATCGCCGCGGGCAGCGACGAGTACGACTGGAACATCGACCTCGGCTCGGTCGCCGCCATCTGGCGTGGCGGCTGCATCATCCGGGCGGCCTTCCTGGACCGCATCCGCGCCGCCTACGACGCCCGGCCCGACCTGCCGAGCCTGCTCTCGGACGAGACGTTCGCCCAGGAGATCGCGGCGGCCCAGGACGACTGGCGCGAGGTGCTGGTGGCCGCCACCCGCCAGGGTGTACCCACGCCGGGCTTCTCGGCGGCCCTCGCCTACTACGACGCCCTGCGCGCCGAACGCCTGCCCGCCGCCCTCACCCAGGGGCAGCGGGACTTCTTCGGGGCGCACACGTACCGGCGGACGGACAGGGAGGGGTCGTTCCACACGTTGTGGGGCGGCGACCGGTCGGAAGTCGAGGCGTAGCTCCCCTCGCGGTAGCCGTCACGGTCCCCTACCGCGGGCTCGTGGCGGCTTCCGCGCGCTTGGGACTGCCGGCCGCGCCGACGGAGTTTCGGGATGAGGAACTCTCACCCCTCTGTGAGGCTTGTTGTCAGGAGATCGGCCCCGGTTGGGGCTCCGGTTCCGGTACCGGGTCGGGCCCCGGCGGCTTGGGGATGGGGGAAGGCGACGGGACGGGCTCCGGCGAGGGGTGGGGGCCGGGGTCCGGGGTCGGGTTGGGGGTCGGGTCCGGGAAGGGCTGCGGGCGGTCGGGGCCGGGCCCGGGGGTCGGTCCCGGCTTCACCGGGTCGGGGAACGGATGCGTCATGGTGTCCTCCAGCCAGTCGGTACGTCGGCCCTGGACTTGTCCCACGCGTACCCGGCCGCCGCGCACCCACTCACCCCCTCGCGCGCGCGATGGGGACCAGGTGGGCCTACTCGGCGTGCCGGTCTCGAACGGCGTCCGCTCCGGCGGCGAGGCCGGGGCGGGGGCTCGACAGCACAGGGGCCGAGGTCGCGGTCAGGAGCTGGGCCGGGGCCATGGACCCCTGGGCGAGGACGATCGCGTCGGCGTCGGTGACCGCGTCGGCGGCGGCGGCCACGCAGCGGGCGTAGCCGTCGATGTCGCCCGCCTCGAACAGGGCCCACGCACCCCCGACCACCACGGTACGGACGTCGACGGGGCGACCCGCGCTCCGGGCCTCCTCCTCGACGAGGGCGACCGTCGGCCCGAGGGTGCTTTCGAGCGTCGCGAGGACGACGACGCGCGGGCCCGCGGCCACCGCGGCGGCGGCCATCGGGCGGTCCGCGCGGAGCACCGGCACCCCGGCGCCGGACCGCTCCGCCACGGCACCGATGGTCGAGCAGGTGCACAGCACGGCCCGCGCGCCCTCGGCGACGGCCCGGTCGAGCACCGCCCGCACCTCTTCGGCGACCGCGTCGGGGCCCTCGCTCCGGGCCCGCGTCAACAGCTCCTCTGCCACCAAGTGCCGCAGTTCGAGGCCCTGATGGTCCTCGTCACGCAGCGCGTCGAAGACGGGGACGTGCAGGGGCGAGGTGTGCAGCAGGGCGAGCGGACCGGACCGGGACATCAGGCGAGGTCCGGTCATCAGAAGCGCCCCGGGTGCGCCTTGAGCCACTCCGCCGCCGCGTCCAGCAGGTGCGGGTCGGCCGCCGGGGCCTCCTCGGGATGCCGTGCCGCCCACTTCACGACGTACGGGCACAGCGGCGCGACCACGACGCCCTCGCGCGCGGCGATGGCGTACAGCTCACGGGCGAGGGAGCCGGCGATGCCCTGCCCCTCGTGCTCGGGTTCCACGATGGTGTGCACGGGGACGAGGGCCCGCGCGGGTGCTTCGAGGACGAAGTACTCGATGTGGCCGACCACGTCGTCCCCGGCGAACGCCTCGAGGCGGCCGCCCGGCCGGTCGTCGCGGATCTCGATGTCGCTCATGGGCACTCCTCGGTCTTCGGGTCCTCGGCTCCTGTGAATCCCCGGCCGGTGTTCAGACGGTGACGGCCTGCGGGCTGCGCTCCTGGTCCGAGCCCGGCACCGGTTCGGACGGATCGGCACCGAGGGCCACGATCCGGTTGTCGCGGTCCACGTGCACGACCCGCGGCCGCAGCGCCCGCGCCTCGGCGTCGGAGACCTGAGCGTAACTGATGATGATCACCAGGTCTCCGGGATGGACGAGATGGGCCGCCGCTCCGTTGATGCCGACGACTCCGGAGCCACGTTCACCCTCGATGACGTACGTCTCCAGGCGGGCGCCGTTGGTGATGTCCACGATGTGCACGAGTTCGCCGGGCAGCAGATCGGCGGCGTCGAGCAGGTCGGCGTCGATGGTGATCGATCCGACGTAGTGCAGGTCGGCCTGGGTGACGGTGGCGCGGTGGATCTTGGACTTGAACATGGTACGCAGCATGAAGACACTCCTGGACCTTGGCTCCCTGCCTGCGTTTTTGCAGGTCAAGGGCGGTTTCCATGATAATCCCTGCCGTCCTGGCGGACGCCGGACGACAGCACCAGCGTACGGGGGCGCCTCTTCCCGCACACCGAGAGCCGTGTCACCCTGCCGGCGGTCGGGGTCCCGGCGTCGATCGCCGGCGCCACTCACGGGATCGGGTAAGCCTTGATCCATGAAAATTCAGAGTCCCGCCGACCGCGGCGGTCCTGAGCGGGGCAGGTTCGAGCAATTGGCGGAGCACGCTTCGAATTTGACCAGCTCTCCGCTCTTCTTTCTGATCTGTCTCCTGCTCGTCGCGTTCTTCATCACGTCCCACGCCGTGCGCCTGCCTCTGGAGTGGCTGCTGCTCGCGGGGGATTCCATGAGCGCGGTCACTCTTCTGCTGCTCGCCCTGCTCAAGAACTCGGAGATGCGGGCCGAGCACGCCATCCAACGCAAGCTCGACGCGATCGCCGGCGCCCTGATGGACATGAGCAAGGACAAGGAAGGCCGTGCCTTCAAAGAGCTCAAGGACTCGATCCGCATGGAGGAGGAGACGTAAGGCGCTGCCTCGTCAGCGCCTCGGTGCTGTGGAACATCGCGGCATCCGACCGGAGGAATTCTCGCGCTGGGCCGTTGCGGTCCTTTCCGGCGGGAGCCCGGCGGGCGATGCTGCCCCCATGGACATCCTGCTCGTCGCCAGCGCGTTCAACAGTCTGTGTCAACGGGTCCACGTCGAACTCTCCGACCGCGGTCACCGGGTTGATGCCGTACTGGCCGCACACGGCGACGACGCAGTACGGCAGGCCGTTCGGGAAGTCCAGCCGGAACTGATCATCGCGCCGATGCTCAAGACGGCGATCCCCGAGGACGTGTGGAGGGAACACACCTGCCTGATCGTCCACCCTGGGCCGCCCGGCGACCGCGGCCCGTCGTCCTTGGACTGGGCCATCGCCGACGGCGTGGCGCGCTGGGGAGTGACGGTTCTGCAGGCCGAGGCCGGGATGGACGCCGGTGATATCTGGGCCACGGTCGCGTTCACCGTGCCGCCGGTGGGCAAGAGCGACCTCTACCGCAACGAGGCGTCCGACGCCGCGGTGACCGCGGTCCTGCTGGCCGTGCAACGTTACGCCGACGGCTCGTTCAAGCCTCAGCCGCAAAGCGACCCCTCGGTCCGCGTCACCTGGCGTGACTTCCACCGGCAGGAGCAGCGGCGGATCGACTGGCACGGCGACAGCACCGAGACGGTGCTGCGCAAGCTGCGCGGCGCGGACTCCCAGCCGGGCGTCCTCGACGAGTTCCTCGGCCAGGAGGTCTTTCTGCACGGCGGCCACCTGGAAGACCAGTTGAAGGGCCGGCCGGGCGAGTTGCTCGCGACCCGGACCGGCGCCGTATGCCGGGCCACTCGGGACGGGGCGGTCTGGATCCCGGAACTCCGGCCGCGCCGCGGCTCCGGGGACCCCGCCGCCTTCCGCCGACCCGCGACCGCCGTCCTCCGTGACCGACTCGGCAAGGTGCCCGAGGTGCCGGCGCCGCTCGAACTGCCCACGGACCGGCGCACCTGGGCCGACATCCGCTACCGCGAGCACGGCGAAGTCGGCTTCCTGACCTTCGGCTTCCCCGGCGGCGCGATGAGTACGGACCAGTGCCGGCGTCTGCTCGCCGCCTACCGGTTCGCCCTCGACCGGCGCACCTCGGTTCTCGTGATCGGCGGCGCACGCGATTTCTTCTCCAACGGCATCCACCTCAATGTCATCGAGGCGGCCGCGGACCCAGCCGGCGAGTCCTGGAGCAATCTCAACGCCATGGACGACCTGGTGGAGGCGGTGCTGCGTACGACGGACCGGCTGGTGATCGCCGCGCTGGGCGGCAACGCCGCCGCGGGCGGAGTCATGCTCGCACTGGCCGCGGACGAGGTGTGGTGCCGTGCCGGTGCCGTACTGAATCCGCACTACGCCCGCATGGGGCTGTACGGGTCCGAGTTCTGGACGTACACACTGCCCAGGCGCGTCGGCGAGGACGACACCGTACGGCTGACGAGCCAAGCCCTGCCGGTGAGTGCCGCCACCGCCGTACGGCTGGGCTTGGCCGACCGGCTCGTCCCTGCCTTCCCCCACGCCTTTCTGGCCGAGGTCGACCGGCTGGCCGCGGCACTCGCCGGCGCGGCTGACCTCCGGCAGAGGATCGCGGCCAAGGAAGCGGCGCGTCTGCGTGACGAGGCGAGGCGGCCGCTCGGGGAGTACCGCCGTGACGAACTCGCCCGTATGCGCCGCATCTTCTTCGATCCCGACGCGCCGTATCACGCCCTTCGTTCGGCGTTCGTCCGGAAGGTACCGAGCGGATCGGCCCGGCCGTTGTCCCGCCCGAGCCCCTTCGCCGGTCTCTCCACGCCGTAGGCACTCGACCCGTCCGGCCCCTCGCGCGAACCTACTGTCAGGAGAGTTCGGTGACGCGTCCCCAGCGTCTGCTTGTCGCCGGTGTCGGCAATATCTTCCTCGCGGACGACGCCTTCGGGCCGGAAGTGGTCAACGCTCTCAGCCGGCGACCGCTGCCCGCTCACGTCGACGTCAGGGACTTCGGCATCCGTGGCATGGACCTCGCCTACCAGCTCCTGGACGGCTATGACGCCGCCGTCCTCGTCGACGCCGCGCCTCGCGGCCTTCCACCGGGCACGCTCTCGCTGGTCGAGCCCGACATCCCGGACACCGATACGGCTCGGGCCGTTCCGGAAGCGCACGGCATGGACCCCGTGAAGGTGCTCGCTCTGGCCGCGCACCTCGGCGACGGCTCACTTCCCCGCATCGTCGTCCTGGCGTGCGAGCCCGAGAGGCTGCCGCGCGGTGACGAGGACGTCACCGTCGGCCTCAGCGCGCCGGTGCGCGATGCCGTCCAGCGGGCCGTGCCGGTCCTGCACACGGTGGCCGGGCTGCTGCTGACGGACGCGAACGCCGCACTGTCGTTCGGCCACTCGGAGGAAGCTGGGGCCCCGCACCCGGCCAGTCCCCGGGGAATCGCGGCAGCCGCCAAGGAGGATCGCTAACGGCCTTCCCTCGCACCCCCGCCCCTGCCGATGACTCGCGATCCACCCTCCCCTCCCCGAGCAAGGAGCACGCATGATGTGCCGGTCCGTGGACGTCAAGCAGGCCGTGCTGGCGAAGAACGACGGCTTGGCCGCGTCCCTGCGCAGCGAGCTCGCCCGGCAGGGGGTCACCATGGTCAGCCTGCTCTCCAGCCCGGGCAGCGGCAAGACGGAACTGCTGGGGCGCGTTCTCGCCCGGGCGAGGGAGCGGGACATCCCCGTGGCGGCACTCACCGCCGACCTGGCCACCGAGAACGACGCCCGCCGACTGGCCCGCTCCGGTGCGCCGGTGAAGCAGCTCCTGACCGACGGACTGTGCCATCTCGAAACCCAGCAGGTGCGCGGCCACCTGGAGGGCTGGCTGCCACGGGACACCGCGCTGCTGTTCGTGGAGAACGTGGGCAACCTCGTCTGCCCGGCGTCCTACGACCTCGGCGAGACGCTGCGCGTCGTCCTCATGGCCGTGACCGAGGGTGAGGACAAACCACTGAAGTACCCCACTGCCTTCGGTTCCGCCCATTTGGTGGTGGTCACCAAGACCGACCTGGCCGAGGCCGTCGACTTCGACGAGTCCGCCTTCCGCAGGCATGTCGAGCAGGTCAATCCAGGTGTGGAGATCGTGCGTTCCTGCGCCCGCGACGGCGACGGCGTGAACGTGCTGCTGGACCGCGTGCTCGCCGTACGACACGGCGCGTCTTCGCACCGGCCGCCCCTGTCCCTTCAGCCGCACACGCACGCCGCGTCATGACGGGAGACACCCTGGCGTCAGTGCGGCGGCGGGTCACCGTGCGCGGAGTGGTGCAGGGCGTCGGGTTCCGGCCGTTCGTGCACCGGCTGGCCACCGAACAGGCGTTGGCCGGTTTCGTCACCAACAACGCGAGCGGCGTGCTGATCGAGGTCGAGGGCCCGGCCACCAGCGTCGATCAGTTCTGCGACCGGCTGTCCCGGGAGCCGCCCGCTCTGGCGACCGTGACCGGCATCCGGTGCGCGGACACCGCCGCCACCGGCGCGACCGACGGTTTCGTCATCCGTCCCTCCGAACCCGGCGAGGGACGCACGCTCCTGCCGCCGGACACCGCCACGTGCGCCGACTGTCTACGGGAGCTCCTCGAGCCCACCGACCGCCGCCATCGGCACCCGTTCATCACGTGCACGCACTGCGGTCCCCGTTTCACCATCGTCTCCGCGCTGCCGTACGACCGGGACTTCACCACGATGTCGGCGTTCCCGATGTGCCGGGTGTGTGCCACCGAGTACGGCGATCCCGGTGACCGGCGCTTCCACGCGCAACCCGTGGCCTGCCACGACTGCGGTCCCCGCCTCCGTTTCGTCCCGGCGGCCGGCAGCGGACTGAGGCCGGCCCTCGGCGAGGACGCGCTCACCACGGCACGCCGGCTGCTGGCCGCCGGCGGGATTGTCGCCGTCAAGGGCATCGGCGGCTACCACTTGGCGTGCGACGCGTCCGACGCGACGGCCGTGGCCACGCTGCGGGCCAGGAAGGAGCGGGGAGACAAGCCGTTCGCGGTGATGTGCCGGGACCTGGCCACCGTCGAGGGGATCGCCGACGTCTCCGACGCCGAACGCGCGGCCCTCACCAGCACGCGGCGCCCCATCGTGCTGCTCCGCCGGCGCGTCGGACCCCGGGGACATCAGCTCGCTCCCGGGGTCTGTCCCCGCAGCCCGCACATCGGCGTGATGCTTCCCTACGCCCCGGTGCACACCCTCCTGTTCGGGCTGCCCGGTGATCCCCCCGGTCCGCGTGTGCTGGTCATGACGAGCGGCAACCGCTCCGGCGCGCCCATCGTCACGGACGACGAGGAGGCCCTGACCCGACTGAGCGGCCTGGCCGACGCCTGGCTGGCCCATGACCGCGTCATCGAAGTCCCCTGCGACGACTCGCTGTTGCGTGTGCGGTCCGATGGGACCGAGCAGGTCCTGCGCCGGTCCCGCGGCTACGTTCCCCGCCCGCTGCGCCTGCCCGTCTCCGTCCACCCGGCCCTTGCCGTGGGCGGCGACCTGAAGAACGCCCTGTGCGTCGGAACGGGCCAAGAGGCCTGGTTCGGCCCGCACATCGGTGACATGGGCGAGTTGGCCGGCCTTGACGCCCTTGACCGAGCGGAGCGGCATCTGCGGCGCCTGACCGGCGTGCTGCCCGGCGTCGTCGTGGCCGACCGGCACCCGGGTTACCACTCGGCACGGTGGGCACGCCGGCACGCCGAGGGGATGACGCTCCGCCTCGTGCAGCACCATCACGCCCACATCGCCTCCGTCATGGCCGAGAACGGCTTCGACGGCAGTACGCCCGTGATCGGCGTCGCCTTCGACGGCACCGGCTACGGAGACGACGGCACCGTGTGGGGCGGCGAAGTGCTGCTCGCCGACTACGACGGGTTCCGCCGCTTCGCCCACCTGGCACCGGCTCCCCTGCCCGGCGGGGACGCGGGGGTGGCGAACCCGTGTCGGGTGGCCCTCGCCCGTCTGCACGCCGCGTCACTGCCGTGGGACGGCGACCTGCCGAGTGTCTCCGCCTGCGAGCCGGCCGAACGTGCCGTGCTGGGACGCCAGTTGGAGCGCGATCTCGCGTGCGTGGCGACCTCCAGCATGGGCCGGCTGTTCGACGCCGTCTCCTCCCTGACGGGTCTGTGCCACCGCTCGGGCTACGAGGCTCAGGCCGCGCTGGAGCTGGAGGCGGCGGCCACCCAGGCGTGGCACGGTGACTCGGGGGCGTACCCCTTCGACATCGTTCCCAGCCGCCGCTCACCGCGGACGGGAGCGCCGGCACCCTTGCTCTTCGATCCCGCTCCCGTCATGCGCGCTCTGACCACCGATCTGCGGCGCGGCACACCGCGGGCGGTACTCGCCGCGCGCTTCCACCGGGGCGTCGCCGACGCCGTCGCGGAGATCTGCCGGCGCGCTCGCGGCGCCACCGGCATCGAGACAGTCGCCCTCACGGGCGGGGTGTTCGCCAACGCGCTACTGGAGGACGCCTGCACATCCCTGTTGACCGCGGACGGATTCACCGTGCTGCGGCACACGCAGGTCCCGCCGGGCGACGGCGGGCTCGCACTGGGCCAGCTGGTGGTGGCGGCGCGTGAACGACCGCCCGAGCAGGGCCGAACAGCCGACCGGCAGGACAGCGACAACACGGAGTGAGTCATGTGTCTGGCAGTGCCCGGCCGCGTACTGGCCATTGAGGAACACGACGAGTCCTTGACCGGACTGATCGACTTCGGCGGCGTGCACAAGCGCGTCTGCCTCGACTACGTGTCCGACGTCCAGGTCGGGGAGTACGTCATCGTCCACGTCGGATTCGCCCTGCAGCGCCTGGACGAGGAGTCGGCGCAGGCCTCGCTGCGGCTCTTCGAGGAACTGGGGTTGCTGGAGGAGGAGTTCGGTGATCCCTGGGGCCGGGCGTCGGCCGAGGCCGGGCTGCCGGGACCCGGAGAACCCCGCGAAGCCGACATGCCCGCCGCGGCGCCGCGCGGTCAAGGCGCCGAGGAAGGATCCAGATGAAGTACGTCGAAGAGTTCAACGACCCCGAGCTTGCGCGGAAGCTGCTCGACGAGATCCATGGCACGGTCACCCGGCCCTGGGCGTTGATGGAGGTGTGCGGCGGTCAGACCCACTCGATCATCCGGCACGGCATCGACCAGTTGCTCCCGGACCAGGTGGAGCTGATTCACGGGCCGGGCTGCCCGGTCTGCGTCACGCCGCTGGACATGATCGACAAGGCCCTCGACATCGCGTCACGGCCGGAGGTGATCTTCTGCTCCTTCGGGGACATGCTGCGGGTGCCCGGCACCGATCGTGACCTGTTCCGGGTCAAGAGCGCGGGCGGCGACGTACGCGTGGTGTACTCGCCCCTCGACGCGTTGGAGCTGGCGCGTCGGCATCCGGACCGCGAGGTCGTCTTCTTCGGAATCGGCTTCGAGACCACCGCGCCGGCCAACGCGATGGCCGTGCACCAGGCCCGCCGGCTCGGCGTCGGCAACTTCAGCCTGCTGGTGTCGCACGTGCGCGTGCCGCCGGCCATCGAGGCCATCATGACCGCGCCGTCCTGCCGGGTTCAGGGCTTCCTCGCCGCCGGGCACGTATGCAGCGTGATGGGCACCGCCGAGTATCCAGAGCTGGCAGAGCGGCACCGGGTACCGATCGTGGTGACCGGCTTCGAGCCGCTCGACATCCTGGAGGGCATCCGTCGCGCCGTGCGCCAACTCGAACGCGGTGAGCATCGCGTGGAGAACGCCTACCCGCGCGCGGTCCAGGACGAGGGCAACCCGGCCGCGCTGCGCATGATCGAGGAGGTGTTCGAGGTCACCGACCGCAACTGGCGCGGCATCGGCCGCATCTCCGGCAGCGGGTGGCGGCTCACCGAAGCCTTCCGCGCGCACGACGCCGAGCACCGCTTCGACGTGAGCGGCATCCGCACCGAGGAACCCGGCGCCTGTCGTAGCGGAGAGGTGCTGCAGGGCCTGATCAAGCCGACCGAGTGTGAGGCATTCGGAACGGCCTGCACCCCGCGCACCCCCCTCGGCGCCACGATGGTCTCCAGTGAGGGCGCGTGCGCGGCGTACTACCTCTACCGGCGCTTGGACAGCCGGCCCACCACCCACTCCCCCGCCCCCCTGTCCACGTCCCGGGCAGTGCACAAGGAGACGAACCCCGTTGGCTGACACGGCCGTCACAGCATCCGTGGATCCGTCGGACTGGTCCTGCCCCGCCCCGCTGCGCGACCAGCCGGTCGTCGTGATGGGACACGGTGGCGGTGGCGCACTGTCCGCGGAACTCGTCGAGAACGTCTTCGCCCCCGCCTACGGCAATCCCGTCCTCGCCGCGCTGGGCGACTCGGCGACCGTACGACTCGGCGGTGCCCGCCTGGCCTTCTCCACCGACGCGTACGTGGTCAAGCCCCTCTTCTTCCCGGGCGGCAGCATCGGCGACCTGGCGGTCAACGGCACCGTCAACGATCTCGCCATGAGCGGAGCCCGGCCCGCGTACCTGTCCACCGCCTTCATCCTGGAAGAGGGCGTGGAGATGCGGGTGGTCGACAAGGTCGCCCGCGCCGTCGGAGCGGCGGCACAGGCGGCGGGTGTCATCGTCGCCACCGGGGACACGAAGGTCGTCGAGGCCGGGCACGGTGACGGCGTGTACATCACGACGTCCGGCATCGGACTCGTCCCGGACGGCGTCGACATCCGACCCCAGCGCGCGACGCCGGGCGACGCCGTCATCGTCAGCGGCCCGATCGGCATGCACGGCGTGGCCATCCTGAGCCTGCGCGAGGGGATCGAGTTCGGCGTCGAGGTGGCCAGCGACACCGCTCCCCTGGCCGGTCTCGTGGCGGCCATGCTGGACGTCACCACCGACCTCCACGTGCTGCGGGACCCGACTCGAGGCGGACTCGCCGCGTCGCTCAACGAGATCGCCCGCGCGTCGGAGACCGGCGTGCGACTGACGGAACGGGCCGTCCCGGTGCCGGAGGCCGTCGCCAACGCCTGCGGCTTCCTGGGTCTGGACCCGCTGTACGTAGCCAACGAAGGACGGCTGGTCGCCTTCGTCCCCCGCGCCGCGGCCGACGCCGTACTGGAAGCGATGCGCGCCCACCCGCACGGGTCGGGCGCCGCCCTCATCGGTGAATGCGTCAGCGATCACCCCGGCATGGTGGTGGCGTCCACCGGGCTCGGCGGAACACGCGTCGTGGACCTGCCCCTCGGGGAGCAGCTGCCGCGTATCTGCTGACCGTCACCTCACCCCGGCGACAAGCGTCCTTCAGGCGGGCGTCTGCGCGAGCTCCAGTCCGGTGATCTCCAGCTCCCGCCCGCTGCGCAGCCCCTCGACGGGCCGGTCACACTTCGGGCACCAGAAGAACGGGGGCATGCCGACGAGGAATTCCCGCGCGCACGGGGCGCAGTAGGCCACGGCGGTGACCTCCTCGATGACCAGCTGGGCCGAGGCCAGTGCCGTCCCGTCACGGGCGACCTCGAAGGCGAACTCCAAGGCGGCGGGGACCACCCCGGACAGTTGCCCCACCCGCACGTTCACCGCGGACACGGCGCGGGACCCGTGGGCCCGGGCGGTTTCGTCCGCCTGTTCCACGATGGCGGTCGCGATCGACAACTCGTGCATGAGGTCTCCGGCACGTCTCAGCGGTGTACGGAAGCACTTGACGGCCGGTCGGCTGCGGGAACCGCGGCAGTCACCGAGGGTGCCGGGATCCGGAGCGGAAGCCCACCATGCGCAAGATCCGAACCTCGCGCACCAGCCCAGGGACCTCCCAGATCAGCAGTGCCAGCGCCATTCCTCCGACCAGCACCGCCTCCGCCACCAGCACACGCTTGGCATTCATTCTCGCTCCCTCATCCCGGCGGAAGGTTCGGCATGGTCTTCATGATCGCGTTGTGCTTCTTCCAGTGCACCCCGGTGGACCACCGCGCGTCCGCGGTGCCGTCCTTGTGGTGCCCGGCCTGGTGCCCGTGGGGGCCCTTGTTGCCCTGATGGAGGCCGAAGACGTGTGTGGGCGTGTCGGGCTTCACGCCCGGCTTGCCGACCCTGATCCTGCCCATCCCGAGCTCCTTACCGTTGCGGTTGCCCTGCTCCGTTGTGCTGAGCGTTCTCCGTCAGTTCGGCGAAGAATTGGTCGACGGCCGTCCACACGCGCGTGCCGCCCGACAGCCCCTCCCATTCCTGTCGCACCACGGCGACCATGCGGAGGCAGTCGTCGACCGGCGCGATCCAGTAGTGCCGAAGATCGCGGGCGGTGTTGATCAGCAGCGCCTCCACGTCGGGTTCCACGGTTTGCAGTCGCGGACACCCCGATACGACGTCCTGCCATGCCCGCGCGTCCACTTCCCACCGGGTCGGCCCGGCGGGGCTCGGATAGTGCGCGGTCACCGTGCCGTCCTGGCGGGGTACGAAGAAGGCCAGACCGACGGGGACGCCCAGGCTCTCGGTGTCGACGGGGGGCAGCCTTATGCGCCGCTGCGGGATCAGCCGGTAGCGCCCCTCACTTGCCTCGCCCCTGACGAAGAGCAGTGAGCAGGGCCGACAGGCGCACAGGGTCTCCTGCCGCTCCGTGTCGTACAGGTGGCGATGATCGTCCGGCACGGGCGCGCTGCACAGATCGCAGTGTTCCTCGGCCCCGGTCCGCCGGTCGGTGCTCGACCGGATGAGCCGGGCGAGCCTGCCCGCGCCGGTCATGCCGTCGCCTGCGGCTGCGTGCCGCGGCGTGTCAGCGCGTCCAGGGGAACGAATGCGGCGGCCTGCCGTTCGCTGCCCGGCAGCGCCTCGACGCTCCGGAGTTCCGGCGCCACCGCGAGCAGTGCCTCACGGACCGCCTCGGTAACGCCGGCGGCCGACGATCCACAGCCTTTGGTCCGCAGACGCACCCGGGCGACTCCCGCGTCGATTCCCGCCAGTTCGATCTCGGCGCCGCGGCCCCGCAGATCGGTCTTCAGCCGCTCGACCGCACGCGCGACCCGGCGCTCCACCGGTTCGGGGTGGATCGCGTGGAGGACCAGCAGGTGCCCGAGCAGTTCGTCGTCGGCCATCCGGTCGGCCAGCGGAGCGTCGGCGTGATCCATGACCCGGGCCAGCGCCTCGCCGTAGACCTCCGTCAGCGCCCGCACCGTCTCGACGGCCGAGCGGGAGGTCGGTCCGGGCGCCTTCTCGAGGCGTTCGAGCAATTCGTCGATGCGGGTCAGCCGCTGTACGACGGAGGCGTCGTCGAGCCGGCCGGTGTCATCCATGGCCGGCTCCGTAGGTCGGCGAGTGCATCGTCGTCAGCGTGTTGCCCTTGCCGAGGTACATGTGGACACCGCAGGGCAGACAGGGGTCGAAGCTGCGGACGGTGCGCATGATGTCGACGCCCTTGAAGTCGTCGGGCCCGTTCTCCTCGAAGATCGGCTGCCCCTGTACCGCGTCCTCGTACGGGCCCGGGGTGCCGTAGCTGTCGCGCGGGCTGGCGTTCCACGGGGTCGGCGGGTAGGGGTGGTAGTTGGCGATCTTCTTGTCCTTGATGACCAGGTGGTGCGAGAGAACACCGCGGACCGCCTCGTGGAAGCCGCAGCCGATCGCCTCGTCCGGAACCTCGAAGTTCTCGAAGACCTTGATCTCGCCCGCGCGAACCAGTCCCATCGCCGACTCCAGGAAGTGGAGGGCCATCGCCGCAGCGTAGGCGACGAAGTAGGGGCGGGCCCGGTCCCGCTCGATGGTGTTGCTCCACTGGGGAATCTTCCACTCCAGTGTCATCTCGGGCAGCTTCTCGCTCTTGGGCAGGGAGATCTGCACACTGTGCCCGGTGGCCTTGACGTACGGCGTGTCGACCAGTCCGTTCAGCGCCGTCGACCACAGTCTGGCCAGCGGCCCTCCGCCGGTGTCCAGCGCGAGATGCTCGTCGGTGTTCTTGTCGTACCAGCGGGGGCTCATGACCCAGCTGTAGTTGCCGTCGAAGTCACGCTTCTGCGGTACCGGGACGGTGGTCTGGTTCCACGGATGCCGCATGTCGACCGGGTTCCCGAGCGGGTCGTGGGTGACGAACGGGTCTTCGGTCACCCAGTCCTCGTAGAAGGAGCTGCCGAGCAGGATGCGCATGCCGAGGTTGATGTCGACGAGTTTGTTCGTGACCAGTTTGCCGTCGACGATGATGCCGGGGGTGACGTACATCGCCTTGCCCCAGTCGTTCATCGTCTTGTACTGGTAGTCACAGACGTTGGGGTCCTGCCAGGCGCCCCAGCAGCCGAGCATGATGCGGCGGCGCCCGACCTCCTCGTAACCGGGCAGGGCCTCGTAGAAGAAGTCGAAGACGTCGTCGTTCATCGCGACGGACTGCTTGACGAAGTCGAGGATCTGCAGGAGCCGGGAGAGATAGTCGGTGAAGGTGGTGGGTGTCGCCATCGTGCCGACCCCGCCGGGATACATCGTCGAGGGGTGGACGTGGCGGCCTTCCATCTTGCAGAACATCTCGCGGGTGACGCGGCTGACCTTCAGGGCCTGCTTGTACATCTCGCCCTCGAACGGGTTGAAGGCCCGCATGATGTCGGCGATGGTCCGGTAACCGTGGATGTCCGCGTGGGGGGCCTCGGTCCGCTCCGCCCTGGCGAGCACGCTCGGGTTGGTCGCCTTGACCATCGCCTCGCAGAAGTCGACGAACACCATGTTGTCCTGAAAGAGGGTGTGGTCGAACATGTACTCGGCTGCTTCACCGAGGTTGACGATGTGATCCGCGAGCACGGGTGGTTTGATGCCGTACGCCATCTGCTGGGCGTAGTTGGAGCACGTCGTGTGGTTGTCTCCGCAGATGCCGCAGATACGTGAGGTGATGAAGCCGGCGTCGCGTGGGTCCTTGCCCTTCATGAAGACCGAGTAGCCGCGGAACAGCGACGAGGTGCTGCGGCACTCGACCACTTCACGGTTGGCGAAGTCGATCTTCGTGTAGATGCCGAGGTTTCCGATGATCCGGGTGATCGGGTCCCAGGACATGTCCACGAGCTGCGCGGGTTTGCGCTCCGTGGCCCCTACCCGGTCTTCGGTTTCTGTCATGACGGTTTCTGCCTCGTTCCTCGCGGCGGTCGTGCGTTGCTGTGGTGTCAGGGGCGCCAGTACGGGTCGTAACCGCTGGTCAGTTCCGGTCCGTTGTGGCGCCACTTCTGTTCGCGGTTCACCGCCATATTGGTGATGCCGCGCATCCGGCGGATGAAGGCTCCGTAGGGCTTGATGAGGAGCGACGAGAGGCTGCCGCCCGGGGGCTCGTCCATGAAGGGCATGAAGGCGTCCGGGAAGCCGGGCATGGTGCAACCGATGCAGATGCCGCCGACGTTGGGACAACCGCCCACGCCGGACATCCAACCCCGTTTGGGCACGTTGCAGTTGACCACCGGACCCCAACAGCCCACCTTGACCTGGCACTTCGGGGAGTTGTAGTCCTTCGCGAAGTCGGCCTGCTCGTAGTACGCGGCCCGGTCGCAGCCCTCATGGACCGTCCTCCCGAACAGCCACTGCGGGCGCAGCATGTGATCGAGCGGAGGGGGCGGCGCCGAACCGGCGGCGTGGTAGAGCACCCACAGCAGGGTCTCCATGAAGTTCTCCGGCTGGATCGGACAGCCGGGGACGTTCACAATCGGAAGAGCCCCCTGGGACTTGAAGTCCCAGCCCAGATAGTCCGACAGCCCCATGGAGCCCGTGGGGTTGCCGGCCATCGCGTGGATCCCGCCGTACGTGGCACACGTTCCCGCCGCGACGACCGCCCAGGCCCTGGGCGCCAGTTGGTCGAGCCACCAGTTCAGGGTGAGCGGCTCACCGGTCTCCAGGTCATTGCCGAAGGAGGTCCAGTAGCCGTCCCCTTCGATGATGTTCTGGTTCGGGATCGATCCCTCGATGACGAGGATGAACGGGCCTAGTTCACCGCGCGCCGCGGCCCGGTAGGGCGCGAGGAAGTCCTCTCCGCCCTCGCTGGGCGAGAGCACCTTGTTGTACAGGTGCACCTTCGGCAGTCCGGGTACGAGGCCCAGCACGAGATCCTCGATCGACGGCTGGCCTGCCGCGGTGAGCGAGACGGTGTCACCGTCGCAGCTCATCCCCTCGGAGATCCAGAGGATATGGATCTCGTCGAATCCGTCCCTCTGCTCGGAGCGGGTGGGCTCCTGGCTGACCTCTGTGGTACCGCTCTCGGTGGTCATGTTCGCGGCCTCCCCTGCAGTCGGTCTCGAAGTCGGTCGTACGCCGCGGCCACGGGCCCCGCGAGGGTGAGCGCCGGCGGGTGGTCAGGAGCGTGCGGATGCGGCCGGGTCGGGGCGCTGGGCTTGGCCTTTTCGAGGAGCTGTCCCAGTTCGGCCAGGTCCTCCTCGGGGACGGCCGCACGGATCCGGGGCATCAACTCGCCTTCCTCTTCACGCACGTGCTCTTCCACATCCCGCCGCAGCCGCGCCACGAGATCGTCCGTCCGCTCGTCCCCTTCGGGGAGCCGGTCGAGGGCGAGCAGCGTCTTCTTGAGGGCCATGTGCTCGCTGAGGTGCTCGTCGACCTCCTGGGCGCCATCGTCGAGAACCCGCTTCGCCAGGGGATAGATCATCAACTCTTCGAGAGCCGCGTGCTTGGAGAGCTCGCGTACCAATAGCTCGACGACTGCCCGCCGTTGTTTGTCGGAGGCGGCGGCGTGATAGTCGCGGAACAGCTGTTCCACCATGCGATGGTCATGGGTCAACACCTCAAGGGCGTCCATCGCACCCTCCTTCGTCCGCGGCGGCGGTCAGGGGCTGGAGTTCATGGGGGCGGAAGTAGAGGAAGCGGCCGTACCAGCTGTTCAGTTCGGCGGCCGGGTCGTCGTCGAGTGCCACGGCGACATGCACGCTGCCGTCCACGTCATGGAAGACGGCCTCCACGCGGGCGGTGCGGCCGGCGAGAAACATGTCCTGCGCGTCGGCGCCCCGCCCGGCGGGACGCAGGCGTACGGCGCTGCCCCCTACCACCGGCACGCCGTCGACCAGCACGCTGTCGGTCGAGGGAGACAGCCCGTCGTCGCCGCCCTCCTGCCACCAGGGGACCGACGTACGCGTTCCGATGCCGACGGCATCACCCACGGCGGCCGTCGCGGGCCGGGCGGGCGGGTCGACGGCCTCACCCACGGCGACCAACGCAGGCCGGGCAGGCGGGTCGACGGCCTCACCCACAGCGACCAACGCAGGCCGAGCGGGCGGGTCGACGGCCTTACCCACGGGGGCCGTCGCGGGCCGGAGGGGCGGCGCTGGGCTCAATGAGCGGATGGCTCCGTGCAGCCGTGCGAAGACCTCCGGCGGCATGGTCTCGACCCGGTCGAGGATCTCCGCCGCGCGCCGGTCGGTCGCCCGCGCCTCACGCTTCTCCTCATCCGTCAGCAGCAGCGTGCGCAGGGTCAGGATCTCGTCGATCTCGGCGGCGTCGTGCAGGTCCCCCGGGCTCTCGGGAGCCACCTGGGGGTGATCCGGCAAAATGATCGGCGACGAGAGCATCGCGTCGCGGGAACCCGCGGCGCCGCCGAGGACCGGGAAGGTGTACAGGTTGCGGCAGGCCTTGGCGTACTCCTCGTACTCCCGCGGTGGCTCGATCAGCGAGAGGAACTCGACGCCGTCTCCGCCGATCATGGTGTGGGTGGCCATGAGCGCATGGCGCAGCGCTTCCTCGCGTGATGCCGTGGCATCAGGTGAGGAGCCCACGTTCTCGATACGCACCCGCAGCCGATAGAGCGCCCCGGCGTCGGGGGTTCCCGTCGCGGGGTCCTGGAGCTGTTCGGCCCGTACCCTCGTCACCGCGTGGACGCGGTCCCGTCGCCGCGTCACCCGCCCGACGCCGGCGGCGAGTGTCTCGGTCTCCTCGTCGGCGGGCGCTCCTACCGACACGCGATGGTCCCGCTGGAGCAGTTGCGCCAAGGGGGTGGCGAACTCGGCTTCGCGCGGCACCGCCTCGTCGAAGGTGAGGTGCACCGCGTCGGCGGTCTCGACGGACTCCACGGGCCGATGCCGACCGTCGGGGGTCCTCTCCTCCACCTGCTTGCGCTGCAGTTGCAGATAACGCACCCTCAGCCGCACCCGGGCGGCCGGCACCGCCCGCAGCAGGCATTCCGTCTGCTGGTACCAGGAGTCCGCCGAACCCGAGATGCCCGGCGGCACCTCTCCGTCGCGTTCGGCCCACCGCTGCGCCGTCAGGACACCGAACTGCCAGCGCACCCTGTTCTTGGGCGACGACCGGCGGTACGGGTAGAGGAGGTAGCCCTCGTAGAGGACGGCGTCGGCAACGGCGCGCAGTCCCTGGAAGGCGAGGTCGGAGGACGTCGGCCCAGTGGGCACGCTCCGGGTGGGGTCGTCCACCGTCTCGCCTCCTCAAAACGGCCGTCCGCCGCCACGTGCGGTGGCGGACGCTGGACGGAAGAACCGGTCACTGCCGGCAGCACGGTCGCACCATGCCTTCCACCAGGCTCACATCCCTCACACGTTCCCGCCCCATCTGGGGCAGCGGAGATCGGCCGGTGGAGTGACTCCTCGACGAGGAGGGTCAGGAATCGCCGGGCTCCGGTTCCGATCCCGTCCGCAGGTGCTCCCGCTCTCCTTCCAAGGCCTCGGCCGACACCCCGGCCGCGGCTCGCAGCCGGTTCCGCGCCTCGACGACGAGGACCACTGCGCCGGGGCCGTGGGCGGCAATCGCCGGAGGTATCGCTCCAGACGAGTCGCCGTCTCGCGTACGCATCGTTGCCCGCGGTATGACCTCCCGCCGCAACCACCACTTCACGGCTGTAAGGGCGACCCCACCGGGCCGCCCTGCGCCGTCAGGCCACCGCCTCCCCCGCCGCCGCGATCTCCGTCAAGCCCTCACGGGTGTTCTTGAACTGCGTCCGGTAGAGCTCCGCGTACCGCCCCTCGGCTGCCAGCAGCTCCTCGTGCGTACCGCGCTCCACGATCCGCCCCGCCTCGACGACGAGGATCACGTCCGCGGCCCGCACGGTCGACAGACGGTGGGCGATCACCACGGCCGTTCGTCCTTCCAGCGCCTCCGTGAGCGCTTCCTGCACGGCCGCCTCGGAGGTGTTGTCGAGATGGGCGGTGGCCTCGTCGAGGATGACGACGCGCTGGCGGGCGAGCAGCAGCCGGGCGATGGTCATGCGCTGGCGCTCACCGCCGGAGAGCCGGTAACCGCGCTCGCCGACCACGGTGTCGAGGCCGTCGGGCAGGGAGCGTACGAGGTCTTCGAGACGGGCGCGGCGCAGTACGTCCCACAGCTCGTCCTCGGTGGCCGAAGGGCTGGCCAGCAGCAGGTTCGCCCGTACCGAGTCGTGGAAGAGGTGCCCGTCCTGGGTGACCATGCCGAGGGTCTCCCGCATGGACTCGGCGCTCAGCTCCCGGACGTCGACGCCGCCGAGGCGGACGACGCCCTCGTCGGTGTCGTAGAGCCGCGGCAGCAGCTGCGCGATGGTCGACTTGCCGGCACCGGAGGAGCCGACGAGCGCGACGGTCTGGCCGGGTTCGGCGCGGAAGGAGACGCCGTGCAGGACCTCGGCGCCGCCGCGGGTGTCCAGGGCGGCGACCTCCTCCAGCGAGGCGAGGGAGACCTTGTCGGCGGACGGGTAGGCGAAGCGGACGCCGTCGAATTCCACGGCCGCCGGTCCCTCTGGTACCTTCCGGGCGTCCGGCTTCTCCTCGATGAGCGGCTTGAGGTCGAGTACTTCGAAGACCCGCTCGAAGCTGACCAGGGCGCTCATGACCTCGACGCGCGCTCCCGCGAGGGAGGTGAGCGGCGCGTACAGGCGGGTCAGCAGCAGCGCCAGCGAGACGACCGCGCCGGGCTCCAGGCTGCCGCGCAGCGCGAACCAGCCACCGAGCCCGTACACCAGCGCGAGGGCGAGGGCCGACACGAGCGTCAGGGCGGTGATGAACGCCGACTGCGCCATCGCCGTACGCACCCCGATGTCACGCACCCGCCGGGCGCGCGCCGCGAACTCGGCGGACTCGTCCTCGGGCCGACCGAAGAGTTTGATGAGCGTGGCGCCGGGCGCGGAGAAGCGCTCGGTCATCCGGGTGCCCATGGCGGCGTTGAGGTTCGCGGCCTCGCGCTGGAGCTTGGCCATCCGGCTGCCCATCCGCCGCGCGGGGATCACGAACACCGGAAGCAGTGCCAGCGCGAGCAGCGTGATCTGCCAGGACAGGGTGAGCATCACCGCGAGGGTGAGCAGCAGCGTCACGACATTGCTCACCACCCCGGACAGGGTGTTGCTGAAGGCGCGTTGGGCGCCGATGACGTCGTTGTTGAGACGACTGACCAGCGCGCCCGTACGAGTACGTGTGAAGAACGCTACCGGCATGCGCTGCACATGATCGAACACAGCCGTCCGCAGATCGAGGATGAGTCCTTCGCCGAGCGTCGACGAAAGCCAGCGGCCGAGGATCCCGAGCGCCGCTTCGGCGAGCGCGATGACGGCGATGAGCACGGCAAGGCGGATGACGGTGCTCTCGTCGCCGCCGGACACGATGGCGTCCACGACGCGCCCCGCGAGCACCGGCGTCGCGACGGCGAGCAGCGCGGTCATCACGCTGAGCACCACGAAGTGTCCGATGCGGCGGCGGTGCGGGCGGGCGAAGGCGGCGATGCGGCGCAGTGTCGCGCGGGCGAAGGGTCGGCGCTCCTGCTGCGCGTTCATGACGCTGTGCAGCTGGGTCCAGGCTGTGGTCTCCATGCTCATGGGAGAGACAGTAGGACCTCAAGCAATATTGAGGTCAATGCCGGGACTCGGATCGATGTTCGGGCTCAGGTCCACGACCGGCCTGAGGTCGAAGTCCCGGCTCGCGTCCGCGACCGGCCTGAGGTCGATATCCCCGCTCAGGTCCGCGACCGGCCTGAGGTCGATATCCCGGCTCGGGTCCACGACCGGCCTGAGGTCGAAGTCCCGGCTCGGGTCCACGACCGGACTCGGATCGATGTCCCCGCTCGGCGCAGGGGGCCTGAAGTCGATGGCCGGTCGGCTCCTCCCGCACCTTGCCCGGCGTGTCAGCTGCCGTCTCCGTGCCCGCAACCCCACGTTGGTGCGGTGTGGAAAACCTCTCCCGATGTGACAGCGGTACGACTCCCCCAGCAACTGCCCCGACGCTTCCCCCTGCGACCTGCCGTCCGGCCGGCCCTGTGCCTGCTCCCGCTCGCCCTGGTCCTGGTGGTCGGGGTGCGCCACCGTTCCGTGCTCGTCGAGGGCTTCGGCCATCTGCGGTCGGCGGAGTGGCCCTGGCTCGTTGCCGCGGTCCTCGCGACCTGTCTGACCTGGGTCGCGGCGGCCTTCACCCGCCAGGGCGCGGTGATGCAGCGACTGCCCGCGCGCCGCCTGCTCGCGACGCAGTTCGCGGCGGGCGCGGCCAACCATCTGCTGCCTACGGGCCTGGGCGCCGGCGCGGTCAATCTGCGGTTCATGACGGTGTGCGGGGTGCCGCTCGCCCGTTCCTCGGCCGCGCTCGCGCTGTACATGCTGGCGGAATCGGTCGCCCGGCTGGGTCTGCTGATCGGCCTGCTGATCGCCTTCCCGGGGGCGCTGCGGATCGGCGGCCTCCTCCCGGAGGGTGCGCTGGCCCCACTTCTGCTCGGCGTCGGCGCGGTGCTGTGCGCGGCGATGACGACTCTCCTTCTCGTACGACGGCTGCGTACGGCCGTCTCCTCCTTCCTGCGCAGCGCGCTCGGCGAGGCGCGTTCGGTGCACTGCCGTCCGGCCCGGGCGCTCGCCCTGTGGGGCGGATCGCTCGCTTTCCCGCTGCTCCAAGCGGCCGGGCTGACGGCGGTGGGACAGGCGTTGGCACTGCCCGTGTCGCCCGCGCACATGGCGATCGCGTATCTGGCGGCGACGGCCGCGGTCGCGCTGGTGCCGACGCCGGGCGGGATCGGGTCGGTGGAGGCCGCACTGGTCGTCGCACTGGTCGCGGCCGGCGGTCCGGTGGCCGTGGCGACGGCGGTGGTGCTGGCGTACCGGATCATCACGGTGTGGCTGCCGCTGTTGCCGGGGGCTCTGACGCTCGGGGCGCTGGTCCGCTGGAAGGTGATCTGAGCCCCGGCCGCCCCGCCGGTGCCTGCGACGGCGGTCCGACCTGTACGAGGGATCCGCTCCCCGCCGCGATACCCCGGAGTAACCTCGGCCGTACAGCAGCCCGGGAAGGGGACAGCGCCATGCCGGTCCGGATCGAACGCCAGGGTTACGTCAACACGGTCGTCCTCTCCCGGCCCGAGGCCCGCAACGCGGTGGACGGGCCGACCGCCGCTGAACTCGCCGCCGCTTTCCGGGAGTTCGAGGCAGACGACACGGCGAGGGTCGCGGTGTTGTGGGGCGAGGGCGGCACCTTCTGCGCGGGCGCGGACCTCAAGGCGCTCGGCACCGAGCGCGCCAACCAGGTTTCGGAGGACGGCGACGGGCCGATGGGCCCCACCCGGCTGCGCCTGTCCAAGCCGGTGATCGCGGCGGTCGCGGGGCACGCCGTGGCCGGGGGCCTGGAGCTGGCGCTCTGGTGCGATCTGCGGGTCGCCGAGGAGGACGCCGTCTTCGGTGTCTTCTGCCGCCGCTGGGGTGTGCCGCTGATCGACGGCGGCACGGTACGGCTCCCGCGTCTCATCGGCACCAGCCGCGCGCTGGACATGATCCTCACCGGCCGCGCGGTCCCCGCCTCCGAGGCGTACGAGATGGGCCTCGCCAACCGCCTCGTCCCGACCGGCCGTTCCCGGGCGGAGGCGGAGCGACTCGCTGCCGAGATCGCCGACTTCCCGCAGTCCTGCCTCCGCAGCGACCGCGCCTCCGTTCTCGACCAGGAGGGCCTGGTGGAGAAGGCGGCCATGCGCGGTGAACTCCGCCATGGGATGGGCGTGTTGACCGAGAGCCTGGAGGGTGCCGCACGCTTCGCCGCGGGTGCCGGGCGGCATGGTGCGTTCAGCCGGCGGTGACGCGCACGGGCCCTCCGGCCGGATCGACACCGCCGACCCACCCCCCGCTCATGCGCACGGGACGGTTCGGCACCGCGGTGGTGATCAGACGCTGCCGGTGCAGGACCCGGTCGTCCTGCGTGACGGTCAGGACCGGCCGGGCGAGGAACTCCGCGGTGCGCAGGACGAAGGGGCCGTACGTCATCGGGGGCGCGAGCCGGTTCGGCGCGACCCAGCGCAGGGGCGGGGCCACCAGGAGGGGAACCGTCGGGGGTCGGACCGCCCCGGTCAGGTGATCCCGTACATGCTGTGCCGCCCGTAGCCCCTCGCGGGCCACGGCGGTGGCGCTCTCCACGGCATGCAGGACGTTGCCGACGGCGAAGACACCCTCGCGAGAGGTGCGGAACGCGCCGTCGACCGCGGGGCCGCACGTGCCCAGGTCGAGGTCGAGGCCGCCGCGCCGGGCGAGTTCGTGGTCCGGCACGAAGTCGCCGGTGAACACGACGGTGTCGCAGTCGAGGTTCCCGGTCCGGCCGCCTTGGTGGCGCAGGGTGACTCCGCTCAGACGTCCGTGTCCGCGCAGTTCGGTGACTGTCGCGTCCGTCAGGAGCGGGATTCCGCGCGCCAGACGGGAGATGGCCCCCCGTGTCCTCCCGCCCTGGTCCCGCCCCAGGTCGGTCACCATCGCGACGGCGTCAGCTCCGGCGCCCAGCAGGGTGTCCACAGCGGCGTAACTCACGGCCTCCGCGCCGACGACGACCGCCCGGCTGCCGATGTACTGGCCGTACAGATGGACGGCCTGCTGGAGCTCGCCCGTGGTGAACACCCCGGCTGGTCTGGTCCCGGCCACCAGCCGTGCGCCGCGCGGCCGTTCACGGGCACCGGTGGCGAGAACGACGGCGCCGGCGGTGATCGTCTCCGGGCCGGCCGGGCTCACGGTGTCGAGGGCGAGCGGGCCGGCCCAGCCGAGCGCGCTGACTCCGGTACGGACGCTCGCCCCGGCCCGGACCGCGGCCTCGACCTGGCGCCGCGCGAAGCCGGGCCCGTCGAATCCCCGGCGACGGCAGTGCCGAGGCACCCCGCCGGCCTGCCGTTCACGCTCCAGCACCTCGACGCGGCCCGCTCCCCCGGCCGCCAGCCGTGCGGCGAGGGCGAGTCCGGCGGGTCCGGCGCCGACCACCAGCACGTCCACGTGTCTCATGGCCGCCCCTCGAAGAGATCCCGTACGGCCGCGCCGCAGAAGAAGCCCTGGCACCGGCCGCCCCGCGCCCGGGTCCTGCGCCGCAGTCCGTCCAGGCTGTGCGGCGGGATCGTACTGCCGAGGGCGTCGCGGATCTCGCCGCGCGAGACGCGCTCGCAGTGGCAGACCAGGCGTCCGTAGTCGGGGTCGGCGGCGATGAGTTCGGGCCGCTGGTAGGGGCGGGGGAAGGCCTCGCCGAGGGCGGGCATACGGACGGGTTCCAGGTCGTCGGGGTCGCCGAGGTCGAGGCCGCACTCGGCGAGGAGTCCGGTGACGTGGGAGGCGATGGCCATGGAGGCGGTCAGGCCGGTGGAGCGGATGCCTCCGACGGTGACGTACGCCTGGTCGGGGTGGGCGCGGATCTGGTAGTCGTCGTGTTCGGTGGCGGCGCGGAGTCCGGCGTAGACGGCGGTGACCTCCTCGTCGAGCAGTTCCGGCAGGATGCGACGGCCCTTGTCGCGCAACAGGGCGAGGCCTTCCCCGGTCGATTCGGTCGCCGCCTTGTCCGGTACGTCTTCGGCGGTGGGCCCCAGCAGCACGTTCCCGTACACGGTCGGCGCGACCAGCACTCCCTTGCCGAGCGCCGTCGGAACCGGCAGGAGGATGTGCCGGACCAGATCGCGGGCGAACTTGTCGAAGACCAGGAGCTGGCCCCGGCGCGGGGTGACGGTGAAGTCGCGGTGGCCGAGGTGCCGGTCGAGTTCGTCGGAGTGCAGGCCCGCGGCATTGACGAGGTGGCGGGTGCGCAGGGTGCCGCGGCTGGTGCGCAGGACCCGGTGACTCATCTTCTCCACACGGCAGTTGAGGTGCAGGTCGACACCGTTGCGTACCGCTTGGGTGGCGCACGCGAGCGTCGTGGTCCACGGACAGATGATCCTCTCGCCGGGGATGTGGAGTGCGCCGAGCGCGCCGGGCCCCAGGTGCGGTTCACGTGCGTACACCTCGGCGGCGCCGAGGACGTGGGACTGCCGGTAGTCGTTCTTCTCCGCCTTGGCCGCCAACTCCGGCAATACGGCGAGCTGTTCGCGGTCCCAGGCGACGAGCAGGGCGCCCACGGGCTCGACGGGGATGCCGGACTCGGCGGCGTACGCGGCGAGCCGGCGGGACCCCTCGCGCACGAGCCGGGCTTCGAGCGAGCCGGGGACGGCGTCGAAACCGGTGTGCAGAATCGCCGTGTTGGCCTTCGACGTGCCCTGCCCGACGTCGTCCCGCGCCTCGACGAGGGCGATGCGCAGCCGCCGGTGGCGGGCGAGTTCGCGGGCGAGGGCGCAGCCCACGACGCCCGCGCCGACGATCACGACGTCGTACGGCTCCTGCGGCAGCGCACCGTGGACAGTGACCGTCATGCGGGCGCCCGGTCGAGCAGGGCGGCGACGGCCGAGCGGAAGTGGGTGAGGCGTGCGGTGGCCTCGTCCCGGCCGATGCGCGGCTCGTAGACGGCGGAGGGTTTCCGGTCCGTGAGCGCCTCGTCCACGCTCAGCGCGGGGTCGAGGCCGAGCCGGGCCACGGCACCGACTCCGAGGGCAGTGGCGTCCGGCAACGCCGAGACTTCGACGGGGAGTTGGAGCAGATCGGCCTGGGTCTGCATGAGCAGCGCGGAGCGAGTCAGACCGCCGTCGACGCGGAGCGCGGTGAGCGGTGCGCCGAGGTCGGCGGCGGCCGCGTCGGCGAGCTCGACGACCTGGGCGGCGATGCCCTCACACAGGGCCCGCACCAGATGTCCGGGCGTCGTATCGAGGCCGAGCCCGGTGAGCGAGCCGCGCAGATCGCCCCGCCACCAGGGTGCGGCGAGCCCGGCGAGGGCCGGGACGAAGGTGACACCGCCGCTGTCGGGCACTGCGCCGCCGACCGGGTCGAGGTCCGCCGCGCCGGAGATGACGCCGAGCTCGGTCAGCCAGCGGACGGCGGAGGCGGCGGTGTACACCTGGCCGTCGAGGCAGTAGCTGGTCCGCCCGGCCAGCCGCCAGGCGACACAGCTCACCAGACCCGAGTCCGTGCGCCGGGGCGTCGCTCCGGTCTGCGCGAGGAGGAACGCCCCTGTTCCATAGGTGCACTTGGCGCTTCCCGGCTCGGTCACGCGCTGGGCGAGCAGCGCGGCCGACTGGTCGACGAGCAGGCCGGTGACGGGAAGGCCGGCTCCGAAGGCGGACGTGGTATCGACGGGCGTGTCCGCGTCGACGACGTCCGGCAACCGCTCGCCGGACAGCCCGAAGGCGTCCAGGGCGGCCGGTGACCACTCCAGTCGGTCGAGGTCGAGGAGTTGGGTACGTCCTGCGGTGGCGGCGTCCGTCACGTATGCGCCGGTGAGCCGGTGCACGAGCCAGACGTCGGAGGTGGTGACGACGCCGTGCCGGGTCAGGTGACGGCGTATCCAGGCCATTTTGGGGGCGGCGAAGTAGGGGTCGAGGGGCAGGCCGGTGAGATGCCGCAACTCCTCGGCCCGGGAGGCGAGTTCGCGGCACACGCTCTCCGCCCGCCGGTCCTGCCACACGAGCGCGTCGGTCAGCGGCTCGCCCGTCGACGGGTCCCAGGCGAGGACGGTCTCCCCCTGATTGGCGAGGCCGACGGCCGTGACGGGCTCCCCCGCCGCCGCGAGGGCTCGGCGCCCGGCGTCCACGACGGACTCGTACAACTCGAGCGGATCGACCTCGACGAGCCCGGCGGGCAGATGGCGGGGGCGTACGGGCGCGCTTCCGGAACCGATCACTCCGCGTTCGGGACAGATCACCAGGGCCTTGGTCCCGGACGTCCCCTGGTCGATCGCCAGCACCGAACCGGTCATGACCCTCCCCTGTGATCATCCGCGTGCCAGCCTGCTTCAGGGCGCACCCCGTCGTCAATGGCGGGTCCGCGAAGCGGCGGGTGACGGGCGTAAAAGCCAACATGGGCGGTTCCTCGCGGGCCTGGTGATGGGCCCATGGCCGTCAAGGGCGGTTCCTCGCGGGCCTGGTGACGGGCGCACGGCCGTCAAGGGGCGCTTCCACACGGGCCTGATGACGAGCGCACAGCCGCCAAGGGCGCTCCCGCGCGGGCCTGGTGACGGGCGCACGGCCGTCAAGGGCGCTTCCACGCGGGCCTGATGACAGGCGCACGGCCGCCAAGGGCGCTACCGCGCGGGCCTGGTGACGGGCGCGCGCGTGGATGCGGCAGGATGAGCGGTCGCCCGGACGACGAACACCGGCCGGGCCTGATCGCGCGTTCCCGGATTCGAGCAGGGCAAGTGACGACACATCACATCCGGCCCACGGGCCCTCTTCCCGGCGGCAAGGGAGGTCACCGGTGAAGCGCTCCCTCACCCTGGACGACCTGATGGTCGCGGGCATCGCCGTGGCCGCGGGCCTCCTCGCGGCGTTCCTGCTGCGCATGCTGCTGCGCTGGCTGGGCAAGCACGCGTCGCGCACCCGGTGGAGCGGCGACGACGTCATCGTGGACGCGCTGCGCACCCTGGTGCCGTGGGCGGCGATCGCCGGAGGCATCGCGTCGGCGGCCGCGGTGCTTCCGCTGACCGCGCCGGTCGGACGCAACGTCAACCGGTCGCTGACCGTCCTGCTCATCCTGGTCTCCACCATCACCGCGGCGCGGGTGGTCGCGAGCCTGGTGCGGTCCGTGACCCAGTCCCGGTCGGGCGTCGCCGGCTCGGCCACCATCTTCGTCAACATCACCCGGGTCGTGGTGCTCGCCATCGGCTTCCTCGTGATGCTGCAGACGCTGGGCATCTCGATAGCACCGCTGCTCACCGCGTTGGGCGTGGGCGGTCTGGCCGTGGCGCTCGCCCTTCAGGACACCCTCGCGAACCTCTTCGCGGGCGTACACATCCTCGCGTCGAAGACGATCCAGCCCGGCGACTACATCCGCCTCAGCAGCGGCGAGGAGGGCTACGTCGTCGACATCAACTGGCGCAACACCACGGTCCGTCAGCTCTCGAACAACCTGGTCATCATCCCCAACGCCCAGCTCTCGGGCACCAACATGACCAACTTCACCCGGCCCGAGCAGCAGATGACGCTCACCGTGCAGGCCGGCGTCGGCTACGACAGCGACCTGGAGCACGTCGAGCGCGTGACCAACGAGGTCGTGGCCGAGGTGATGGCCGGGGTCACCGGCGCCGTCCCGGACCACGAGCCCGCCGTCCGCTTCCACACCTTCGGCGACTCCCGCATCGGCTTCACCGTGATCCTCGGCGTGGGCGAGTTCAGCGACCAGTACCGGATCAAGCACGAGTTCATCAAACGCCTGCACCGGCGCTACCGCGAGGAGGGCATCCGGATTCCGGCGCCCGCGCGGACGGTGGCGCTGCAGCCGGGCGGAGCGGCGCCTCTGGAGGCCGGCATCCCCCACCAGCGGGAGGAGAGCCTGCCGCTGGGGCAGCCGCCGGCAGCTGCCCGGGGCTGACCTCGAGATCTTCGCCTCCGCCCGCCACCCGTCCGGTATGGGGGCTCCGGACGGGCTGAAAATCTCCAGCCCCGGCCGGGGAACGCGGGGCCATGTCGAGTGGGGGGCGCTCACGAGATATCTTGATGTCGAGCAATGTTGCAGACGTGGAGCGGAGCACCCGGTGACTGACTCGACCATCATCTATACGCACACTGACGAGGCCCCGGCCCTGGCGACGTATTCGTTCCTGCCGGTGGTCCAGGCATACGCCTCGCAGGCCGGTGTCACTGTGGATACCCGTGACATCTCGCTGGCCGGGCGCATCATCGCGCTCTTCCCCGAGTACCTCCAGGAGGGCCAGCGCATCGCCGACGCCCTCCACGAGCTCGGTGAGCTGGCCAAGACGCCCGAGGCGAACATCATCAAGCTGCCGAACATCTCGGCGTCGATCCCGCAGCTGAGGGCCGCGATCGCCGAGCTGCAGGCGCAGGGCTACGCGCTTCCGGACTACCCGGACGACCCGAAGTCGGACGAGGAGCGCGACGTCCGCGCCCGTTACGACAAGGTCAAGGGCTCCGCCGTGAACCCGGTGCTGCGTGAGGGCAACTCCGACCGCCGCGCCCCGGCCTCGGTCAAGAACTACGCCAAGACCCACCCGCACCGCATGGGCAAGTGGTCGTCCGAGTCGAAGACGAACGTCGCCACCATGGGCGTCGACGACTTCCGCTCCACCGAGAAGTCCGCGGTGATCTCCGAGCCGGGCGCGCTGCGCATCGAGCTGGCGGGCGACGACGGCTCCACCACCGTGCTGCGCGAGTCCGTGCCCGTCCTCGCGGGCGAGGTCGTGGACGCGTCGGTCCTGCACGTCGCGCCGCTGCGCGAGTTCCTCACGGCGCAGATCGCCCGCGCCAAGGCCGAGGACGTGCTCTTCTCCGTGCACCTGAAGGCCACGATGATGAAGGTCTCCGACCCGATCATCTTCGGTCACGTGGTGCGCGCCTTCTTCCCGAAGACCTTCGCGAAGTACGGCGAGACGTTCGCCGCCGCCGGTCTGACCCCGAACGACGGTCTGGGCGGCATCTTCAAGGGCCTGGAGTCCCTGCCCGAGGGCGCCGAGATCAAGGCGTCCTTCGACGCCGAGCTGGCCGAGGGCCCCGAGCTGGCCATGGTCGACTCCGACAAGGGCATCACCAACCTGCACGTGCCGTCCGACGTCATCGTCGACGCCTCGATGCCGGCGATGATCCGCACCTCCGGCCACATGTGGGGCCCGGACGGCCAGGAGCACGACACGCTCGCCGTCCTCCCGGACTCCAGCTACTCCGGTGTCTACCAGGTCGTCATCGACGACTGCCGCGCCAACGGCGCCTTCGACCCGGCGACCATGGGCTCGGTACCGAACGTCGGTCTGATGGCGCAGAAGGCCGAGGAGTACGGCAGCCACGACAAGACCTTCGAGATCCCCACCACCGGCACGGTCCGCCTCGTCGACCAGGCCGGCAACGTCGTCCTGGAGCAGACGGTCTCCGCCGGCGACATCTTCCGCGCCTGCCAGACCAAGGACGCCCCGATCAAGGACTGGGTGAAGCTGGCCGTCACCCGCGCCCGCGCCACCGGCGACCCGGCCGTGTTCTGGCTGGACGAGGACCGCGCGCACGACGCCGTGCTGATCGAGAAGGTCAAGCAGTACCTGCAGGAGCATGACACCGAGGGCCTGGACATCCGCATCCTGTCCCCGGAGGAGGCGACCAAGCTCTCGGTGGAGCGCATCCGCCGCGGCGAGAACACGATCTCCGTCACCGGCAACGTACTGCGTGACTACCTGACCGACCTGTTCCCGATCCTGGAGCTGGGCACCAGCGCCAAGATGCTGTCGATCGTCCCGCTGATGGCGGGCGGTGGCCTCTTCGAGACGGGCGCCGGCGGCTCCGCGCCGAAGCACGTCCAGCAGCTGGTCAAGGAGAACTACCTGCGCTGGGACAGCCTCGGCGAGTTCCTCGCGCTGGCCTCCAGCTTCGAGCACCTCGCGACGACCACGGGCAACGCGCGCGCCCAGGTCCTCGCCGACACCCTCGACCGCGCCACGGCGACCTTCCTCAATGAGGACAAGTCACCGACCCGTCGCGTCGGCGGTATCGACAACCGCGGCAGCCACTTCTACCTGTCCCTGTACTGGGCGCAGGAGCTGGCGGCGCAGACCGACGACTCGGACCTCGCCAAGGCGTTCGCCCCGCTCGCCGAGACGCTCGCCGCCAAGGAGCGGACGATCGTCGACGAGCTGATCGCGGTTCAGGGCTCCCCGGTCGACATCGGCGGCTACTACCAGCCCGACCCGGCCAAGGCGGCGGCGGTCATGCGTCCGTCGACGACCTGGAACGAGGCGCTGGCGACCCTCGCCTGACCTTCGAGCCACCCCGCGGACCCCGCTCCGTGACCTAGCCGCCCCGGCCGGAACCTCCGGCCGGGGCGGCTTCGTCGCTCCTGTGCGTACGGGCAGGTGACAGGGGCTGCCCGCCTGGGTGATCAGCGGTGGCGGGCGGGAACTCCCCCTCATAGCTTCGGCATATGACCAGACAACAGATGGCCTACCTCGCCTGCACGGCGGCTGTCGTGGCGGCGGGGCTGGGGGCCGCCCCGCCGACCGACCACCCGACAGTGCACCGGGTCAGCCCCGGCGAGTCGATTCAGAAGGCCGTGAACACCGCGAAACCGGGGGACGCCATTGTCCTCTCCCCCGGCACCTACCACGAGAGCGTCCGCATCACCGTGCCCGGCCTGACCCTGCGGGGCTGGAGCGCCCGGTCCACCGTCATCGTGCCCGGCCCGTCCTCTGCCGACAGCACGTGCGCCAAGGCCGGCCACGGCATCTGCGTGACCGGGAAGGACAGCAGTCCCGTGACTGATGTCACCGTACGCTCTCTGACTCTCAGGGGGTTCGCCAAGAACGGCCTGTGGGCGTCGGGGACCGATCGGCTGACGGTCCGGCAAGTGACCTCCGAGAACAACGGTCAGTGGGGCTTCGCACAGGAACAGTCCGTGCGTGGGGTGTTCCGCGACAACGTCGCCCAGGGCAATGGCGACGCGGGCCTGTTCCTGGCCAACACGGTGATCGCCGAGCAGGGGGCCCGGGACACCAAGGGGGCGGTGGTCCGTCACAACCGTCTGCTCGGCAACCGGATCGGCCTCACGGTGCGACGGCTGCGGAACCTGGCCGTCGATCACAACGAGGCAACCGGCAATTGCGTCGGGGTGTTCGTCGTGGGCGACGAGAACAGGCCGCTCCCCGGGGCACTGAGCGTGCGCCACAACTACATCCACGACAACAACAAGTACTGCGCCAAGACCGCCCGTCTGCCCTTCCTGCAGGGCTCGGGGATCGTCCTCACCGGCACCGAGGACACCCTGGTGGCGCACAACCGGGTCGAGGACAACAGGGGCAAGTCCCCTCTGTCGGGCGGCATCGTGCTGTTCAAGAACTTCAAGGGGGCCCCCAACCAGCGCATTGAGATCCGCGACAACGTGGTGCAGCGCAATGGCACGGCGGATCTGGCCAACCGGGACACCGGCAAGGGCAACGGATTCCACGGCAACGCATGCGCGGTCTCCCAACCCGCCGGAATGTGCTGAGCGGCCGCCCCATGCCCACACATACATCATGCGAGTGGAAACGAGGCAGTCAATGACGACCGTTGATCCGGCGCCCCCGCCGCCCATGAGGCTGCGGGAGCTGGTTTTCGGGGCGGCGTGCGCCGCCGCCGTACGCGCGGCGGCCCGCCTGGGTGTGGCCGACGCCCTCGAGGACACGCCCACGAGCGTGGAGGACCTGGCCGCGGCGGTGAAGACCAAGCCGCAGACACTGCGACGGCTGCTGCGCGCCCTGTCCAGCCAGGGAGTCTTCACCGAGCGCCCGGACGGCACGTTCGCGCACACGGAGATGTCCCGGCTCCTGCGTGAGGACGATCCGCACAGCCTGCGCTACATCGCGCTGTGGTGCACCGAGCCGTGGACGTGGAACGTCTGGCCCAAGCTCGACGAGGCGGTGCGCTCCGGCCGGAACGTCTTCGAGGACGTGTACGACCGGGAGTTCTTCGACTACCTCAACGAGGAGGCCCCCGAGTCGGCGCACGTGTTCAACCGCGCCATGACCACGTCCAGCCAGCAGTCGGCGCGGGACGTCGCGGACCTTCTCGATCTGCGGGGCGTGTCCTCGGTGGCCGACATCGGCGGCGGTCAGGGGCACGTGCTGGCCAGTCTGCTGGAGAAGCACCCCGGGATGCACGGCACGCTGCTCGACCTGCCCGGCGTGGTGGGCAACGCCGATCCGCGACTGCGCGACGGAGGCTCGCTGGCCGAGCGGGTGCGCATCGTGGCCGGCGACTGCCGCGAGGACATCCCGGTCCAGGCGGACGTGTACATCATCAAGAACATCCTGGAGTGGGACGACGACAGTACCCGCAGGGCGCTGGCGAACGTCCGCAAGGCGGCGCGGCCCGGTGCCCGTGTCGTGGTCATCGAGAACCTCGTGGACGACACGCCGTCGATGAAGTTCACGACAGCCATGGATCTGCTGCTTCTGCTCAATGTCGGCGGTGCGAAGCACACCCGGCAGAGCATGGTCGAGCGGCTGACGGACGCGGGTCTGCTCATCGGCGAGGTCCGCCCGGTCAACGCGTACCTCCACGCCTTCGAGTGCACCATCCCCGGCTGACCCGGATCCCCGGCTGACCCGGAGACGGACTGAGGCCGCCGGCCCCGCGACTGTCGCGGGGCCGGCGGC